>CADDZK010000201.1 GCA_902812425.1 Actinomycetota bacterium | reverse complement strand
ACGTAACGGCGCGAAGAACAGGCTGGACAGTCGGCGACTCGTTCTAACTCTGCAGCCGGAGGCGATGCCGCATCAGAGATAAAGAACCATCTCGCCGACACACCAGGCGCGGCTCGAATTCATCCATGATTCATTGCCCTCTGCTTTCATTGGTAGCAGGGAAAAACCTTGCCCTGCGGAGCTTCGCCAGGCCGATGCACAACGAACTGCAACCCGTGATGAGAAAGTCCACGTTCGGCGAGCCTTCTCCCACGCCGGGACAGGCTGGGATACTGCGTCGCAAGTGCGCTTGCGGCGGTACGCTAGGCCCTGACGGCGAGTGCGCCGAGTGCAGAAAGAAGCGGTTGGGCCTGCAACGTCACGCTACAGTCCAGCCAGAACCATTAAACCCGGCCGCCCGCGCATTCACGGGGTTCCACCCCGGACACGACTTCGGCAGGATGTCTGTGTACGGCGACGTGCCGGCAGAGACACCTGAGAAGCTGAAGATCAGCCCCCCGGGCGATGTATACGAGCAGGAGGCAGATAGGGTCGCCGACAGGGTGATGCCCGCTACTCAGCTACGGGCCGGCGGTCGCGGGCACAGGGCGGAGCCACAGGATAAGGAACACCGGCTACTTCAGCGTAACCAGGCGGATGGCTCCGGGATGACCGAAGCACCGCCCATCGTACACGAGGTGCTTCGCTCGCCAGGCCAGCCGCTCGATGCGGCCACAAAAGCATTCTTCGGGCCGCGATTCGGTCACGACTTCAGCCACGTGCGCGTGCACACCGATGCGGCGGCGACGCGATCGGCGCTGGCGGTCGATGCTTCGGCCTACACCGTCGGGCGGGACATCGTGTTCGCCTCGGGTAAGTACGAGCCAGGCACGAGCGAGGGGCGTCGTCTGCTGGCGCACGAGCTCACGCACGTAGCGCAGCAGGATTCCGATACGCGCTTGCGCGGGGCAGTCATCCAGCGTGACGACGGCAAGCCCAAGGGCGGCCCCGTGGCGAGCAAAGCCAAAGTAGGCACGGCCGCGGACGCACCGAAGCTGGAGAACAGGGCCTCCTTGGGTGGCGCACCCTGCGCCTGCGTGGTGTTCGTCCACAACAACGAGCGCAACGCGCGGCTGACGGCCGAGTTGATGCACAAGCACTGCGCGTACAACCTGGCGATCATATCGCCCGATACCAAGAGCAGGGAGATAAAAATTCCCGGAAGAAAAGGGACGGTCGACCCCAACGAGCTCTTCCAATCCGACATCGCAGAAGAATGCCTCAACGATGAGAAGGCGTGCAGGGACTTCCTGACAGCAAAATCCGCGAGTACGGATAGTGCCGAGATACAGGAGTTCGTCAAGAAGCAGTTCTTCATCGCCATCAGCGACTGCTCGAACTCTTTCTCTCTGCCCGTCGTAGCCCTACACAACAACGACGTCGAAGACACCAAGGAGTACCTCGGCAAGAAAGACAAAGTAGGCGTCGATGACCTGAAGATGGACATAGACAAGACGCAGAAAAAAGAAGGCTCCGACGACCCCGTCGAGAGGCTCAAGGAGCTGTTGAAAGACAAGTTCGGCGAGGGGGTCAAGAAGAAGCTGACCGAAGAGCAGGGGAAGACGAACATCTTCCGCTGGTGCGCCTCAAACGACCTCTCAAAGTGTCACATCGGGGACCCGCACCATCCAGACAACGTCATCTGGGTCACCAACGAAAAAGACTTCGAGAAGTTGAGCAAGAAGGACCTCAACGTGGCGCTTCAGTCAGATCTGGCGAGCGCGAAGGGTGGCGAGTCGGAGAGCGACCTCTCTACCTTGTTCCTGGTTCTGAAGGGTTTCATCGGCGACAGGTTCGGAAAGTTGATCCTCAAGCTCGAGCAGGACATACAGGTGGACATCAAAGACATAGAGACGATGATCAATGATCTTCAGAAGCTCGCGGAGTCCGACGATCTCATGCTTTCAGATATCCTGAAGGGCCTCGGAAGCGCGCTGCAGGAGTTGGTGGACATCCTGATAAAGATCCTGTCTCTGGTGGGCGCCAGGGGCGCGAGGGACGAGAGCCTCGCCAAGCTCCGCTACATCAACATCGAGACACCGGGAAAGACTTTAGCCGAACAGACAGACGCCGAGCGCGTCCAACACTACGAGTTCATCGTAGAGACGCTCAAGGCCGTCGGCCTGCACTGCTGCGGGGACGACCCGACGAAGGCGGAGAAGAGCGTAAAGCAAGGTCTGAATACCACGCCGGGAAAGTAACCGAGCCGCACCTGCGTGACGGCGCAGGCATGGCTCCGGTACACGCCGAAGGGCTCACCCGGTCGTCAGATCCAGCGCGCTCGTGATCTCGATGCTGTCCTTTATGGAACGCGCCACCGGACAACCGTCGGCATACACTTTCAACACCCGCTCTATGGTCTCGCGGTCCTGCTCCCCGGCGGTGAGGTGGAAGACCTGTCTGATCCTTTTGATCACAAGCACTCTATTCTCTACCTCGATCTCCCCGAGCGTCTCTGCATAGAGGTTCTCGAACGACACTCGACGCGCTGCCAGCGCGCCCGAAAAGGTGCCGAGCAGTCAGCCACCCGCTGCCGCGACCATGTAGTCGAGCGTGGTGTCGTAGGGTTCGACGTCCTCAGGGGAGACGCCGTAGTGTTCGGCTACCTCGCTGTGGACCCCGAAGAGCACGGGCGCTTCCTGGATAGGCAGGTAAGCGCGGCGGATCTTACCCTCCACGGGCTCGACCTTCACCTTCGAGACGTACTTCACATCGGCCACACTCTTCTCCTCTCTTGTTCACCCGCAGTATACAGGCGATGGTCACTTGCTAGTGTGGCGCTCTCCCACGCATGGCAGAGACGATGCCCCAGAGGCTCACCAGGGCCCACGTGCCTTCAAGGAGGATGAATCCGAGTTGGCGGTCCACGACCGCGACCACCGTAAGCACGGCAGAGCCGAGCAGGTTGGCCACCGAGTACCACAGGTTGGAGGGTTGGATCCAACCGAACAGGCCCGCCGCGTAGGCCGCGAGGATGGCGAGCGCCCCGAGAACCGAGATCAACTGCAACACGGACGGATTCCTATCGCGCCAGCGCGTGGTACTCCTCGTTCGGTAACGAACCGCGCTTATCACTATTGACGCCCAGCACACTCCCGGTCAGCTCGACCGAGCCGTCCGGGTAGGATATGACGTGGATCCCGAGGGATCTGTAGGCGTCGTGCCTGTCCTGAGGAGTGTACAGGTCGAGTCCTTCGCGGGCCTGCTCGCGGTAGAGGGCGGCCAGCTCTTCGAGGCCGCGCTCCAGCTCGGCGAGGCGCTCCTCCTGGCGCTCGATCTCTCCCACCTCCCGTTCGGCCACGAAACGCCTCTCTTCTAGAGCGGTGAGCTTGCCCTTCAGCTCGGTCATCGTAATCAGGCCCTCGGCCTGCTGGTCGAGGTAGCCGGAACGCATGTTCTCGACCTTCTCCAGCTCCCCATACCAGTGCTGTGCCTCCCGGTCGAGGTCTCCGCGGAAGGCGCTCCTTCTCCGTTCCTCTATCATCCTCTCGACGCCGACGCGCAGCCTTTCGGGTTCCTTCAGGAGGGCGGAGACCTTAGCCCACGCCTCGGCCTCTATCGCCTCAGCCCGGTGGTGGGTGCGGTTTGAGCACGCCTCGTGGCCGTTGCGCGCGCGGTTGTAGCAGCGATAGTGCCGGTGCCGGGTGCCGTCCTTGCGAGGAGGGCCGGTCACGCCGCTCATGGCGCGCCCGCACCCGCCACAGCGCATCACGCCCCCGGAGAGGCGGCAACCCAGCTTCGTTCCCTGGTTGGGACTCCGTACCTTCAGGTCTATCATGGGTCATGTTACCGTGTGGTGCAGGCTTCTGACTCTGGCGGATTAACCCGCGCTTGGCTCCCTTCTAGCTCTCAAAATCCTAAGTTTACTCTTGCGGTACCTCCAAGGAGTACCTTGCAGGGTAAATTCGGGCGAGGGACGATCACATCCCAGGAATTGCACACAGAGGCAAGGACTGGGCGGCCCGGTACCGCAATAAGGTAGTCTCTGCCACTCAGCCGCGGCCCGTCCCAGGAGTGAAGATGATCCCCCTCGAAGACGACTCCGATAACGTAGTGGTAGTGATCCGTGTGGGAGAGAGCCTCGAGACCCCGCACGAAGTCTACATGGGTAAGGACCCGCGTATCGAGGTGAGGCGCCAAGACAGCTCACAGCCCGCCACCCTGGAAGAGTAAAGCACCTCATCGCACAGCGCGCTCGGGACTGTCAAGTACGCTAGGGTGCTAATCGAACTCAGTCGCGAAGAGGTGGGTCTCGGAGATTGCACCCGTATGGCCGCGCCCGACAATGGCAGCAAAACGGAGAAATTCTCCACCGCCCTCATGCCCAACGAATATGCACCTCGGTGAAAGATTATGCGGCCGGCGTTGTAACCGGTGGCAAGCGCAAGGAGCAAAGGTGTTTTGAAGTAGGTCGATCTACAGCTACAACGAGAGTTGGGTCCGTTCCGGAGAACACGTTCGGCCACTACGACGCCCTTGAGCCCTGTTCCTATGCAAGATCGTGAATTGCGGACAATTGGCCTACTGCGCAGTTCCGCTGTGCCAGCTTAATGTAAGTTCACTTCAGAGAGCACTGAAGGGCAACAATGACTCTCTTAACACAGAGCCGTAGGAGATTTTCACGAGCCGCGCCTAAGGCGCTGGTGGTGCTGGAGGAAGGCACGTATGCTCAGCGATCTAACGTATACGGAAGATCCGAATTTCGCAGAAAGGGGCATAATGCGAAGTTCGCACCTTGCCCCTGCCTGCGAAGCTCGGATTGTGCGTATACGTTGCGTAGACGTTCACTAACCGCGGTGGCCGGTATCGGTACAGTCGCATTGTTCGCCAACAGATCAGCACGGTCTTGACTGCAATGTTCTTACCTAGTATACGTACAATCGTCGACAGCAATCGGTGACGATGAGGGGTGATTGCGAACGTTCAGGTAGACAGATTTGCAGATTACTTTGGGCACGGCAGCAAGACGTTGCGTGCCGACTTCCATCTTCACACGAAGGCCGACAAGGAGTTCAGTTACAAGGGCGACGAACGCGCGTTTTGCCATGACTACGTTCAGCGCTTGGCTGATGAAGGCATATCCGTAGGGGTAATCACCAACCACAAGACGTCCGATATACCATATGACACTCCGCCACTTACGTTAGTGGCGACTGTTGTCACGTAGAATACGTGTTTGACCGGAGTGCGTGGAAGGGGGCTTCTAAGAAGTTCGCTCGCCTCACATGGGACGTATCTCCACGGCACCCTGTCGGCAAAGCCTCATCACCTCCTCCACGATCCAGCGACGCCCCCAAGAGAAGTAGACCTCGTAATCTGCATCCGGCCCAGACTTAGGAGGCGTCTCACCGACAAAGTCGCCTAACGCACCTACAATTGGCCGGGACCCTCTCCTGCGCTCTGGAGGCAGATTCTGCAAGGCTCCCTCTAGAGCCCCTGCAAGGGCTTTCGCCTCCGAAGGTGGGAGGAGCCGAGTTCCCTCACGCAGATAATGATCCAAGCCCGCAGCGGGCCTCCACCCGTAGCGGTGCGCCAAGCCCACCAACCTTTCCCAATCGGAGTCGTGCATCGCCAACCGCCAGCTTTTCTCGAGCGCCTCTAGTTCGTAGGCCAAGCCACCCTCCCGCCGCAAGAATGCACGACCACCCAGATATGGATCGTAGCTGCTTAGCGTCCGCGAGGTCTACAGTAACCACGCCCGTTCGCTAGCTGGCACGTAAGTTGGGTGCTGCAAACTTCGCCATGACGGAGTTCTAAGAAGTTAGCAACCGTTAGCAACTGCCTAGCAATAAAAATAAGCCGAATGGCAGATGTACTGTGCCTTACATGCCGTGTATGCTGCTCGTCGTGCAAAGGGCAGGCTTCTCTGTCTTTGACCCGCACTACCCTGCACTTCTAAGGAGAAGGGAGCACACAGGACATGCTAAGGAAAGTGGCGCCAAAGGTAGCGTGGGTGGGCAGGACAACCTCCATGGTGTTCGGGCTAGCTCTGGTATTGGTACTCATCTTGGGGGCAACTTCTGCGGCTTTCGGAGCCAATGGTGACTTCCTGAAGCTCGGCATCCTAAAAAATGTAGCGACCAGGACGACGGCACTGGTGGGCAAGGTAGCGACTGGCTCCTCGCTTACCGTCAAGAATCCCTCGGGCGGCTCGGCGCTGAATCTGCAGGTAGGAGATCCTACCGCTAACCCAGCTACCAAGAGCACTGCGCCCATGCAGGTGGACTCGCAGGCGAAGGTTGCAAACCTCAACTCAGACACCCTCGACGGGTTAGACTCCGCTGACTTCGTACGAGGGAGTTCTACTGCCTTCGTGCATGGCAACGGCACGGCTTACCAGGGCGCGGTCGACGTTCCTCCGGGGTCCACGAGCAACCTCATCCTGGACACCCAAGATCCCCAGATCGGCCTACAGTACGCCTGTCCGACCGATGTGACGGCCAACGGCACCGTGTACGTCCTCAACAGGACCTTCGACAACCCGCAAACCGTAAGACTATTCTCTGACAACGGCTCGACAGATCCTAGCTATCAATCGCTCGATTCGGGCCATGTCCACGCCGAGGCGGCGGCAGCCAACGGGGAACACCTCACCTTCCGGGTAGAGGCCCCCGGCCCCAAGCTGGTGACCATAGAGGTCTTCTCGGTACACGACCCCGCCGGCCGCGTCTTTCCGGGTGATTGTCATGTCGATGCGCAGGCGTTTGCCACGAGGTAAGAAAGGTTAGCTTTCAGCAAGCAGGAAGGAGTGGCGCGGTCGTTGTTTAAGGGCGTCGGTCCTTGCTCTTGTCCTATTCACCGAAGTGTGTGGAAGGGGTTTTCTCCGACGTTGATGCTGCTGAACGGCGCTTATAGGCGAACCTCGCAGAACTGTATGAGCACCCTGCCTCCTCTCAGCCGTCCAGCGGTGGGTTCCTCTCATAGGCGGGAATAGCATCGTCGATGCTCACCCACGGTTGGGCGCTAGAAGTCCACATGTGCATCTGCGGCCTAAGCCATGAGGGATCATCTAACGTTCCCGCTTTCAGCCACTCCAGATCCAGCGTCAACAGCAACTCTTATTCACTGGAGTGCGTGGAAGGAACCTTCTCAGAAGTGCGCATGTACGGCGTTCTCAGAAATACGCAGGGCCTCGGTCCTATGCTGATAATATCCACGGATGCCTTATGGGCTGCTCCTGGAGCAGGCTCTCCGAAGAGAAGCTACAGGTACCGTAGGATCTGGTACGTTCAGCGATCAATGCCGATAAGCCACGAATGCCGTGCCGACTAGCGGAAACCGAAGACCGGAGCTTGCCCAAAAGCTTACTAACGGGCCGCCGGGTTCCTCGCGCCTCCGCGCCTCAGGAGTACGATCCTGGTCGGTGTAACGTGCAGCTCTACTCTGTCCGTGCTGATCCAGCGCTTCTGCCAGCGCGGGTCGTTCCCGACTTCGGGGTCGAACCAGACGCC
>CADDZK010000200.1 GCA_902812425.1 Actinomycetota bacterium | reverse complement strand
GGTCGGGGGTCATCCGGAGGGAGTCTATCCGCCTGCTCCCCACGGGCTCAAGCCAGACGGTCTGCCAGATGCCGGTGGTACGCGTGTAGAAGATCCCCTCCGACTCCTCTTTCCAGTACTGCTTGCCCCTCGGGATGGTCACGTCCCGGCTGGGGTCTTCGGCACGCACGACCACCACGTTCTCCCCGGCTTCGCCTGCGAGCGCGTGCGTCACGTCGGCGGAGAACGGCGTGTGGCCGCCTTCACGTGAGACGACGTGGACGCCGTTCACCCAGACCGTCGCGCGGTAATCCACGGCGCCGAAGTGGAGGAGCAGCCGTTCGCCCGGGGCCTGCATTTGCTCGAAGGTTCTCGCATACCAGACGACGTCGTGGAAGGCCTTCTCCCCTATGCCCGAGAGCTCTGCCTGGTAGCAGAACGGGACGATGATCTTCCGGTCGAACGAAGATTCTTCCGAGCGAAGGTCGTCGGCGGTTACGTCCTGCCAACCCTTCGCGAGTCCGACGTTCGAGTCGTCGAAGGCGAAGCTCCACTCGCCGTTCAGGTTGACCCAGTCCTTGCGCCTAAACTGCGGGCGCGGGTATTCGGGACGAGGGACATCTCCCCCTACCACTGGTGATGTACCTCGTCGCGGACGTAGGCGTCATAGATCTCCCGCGCCCTTTGCATGGTCTCCTCAGGGAGCGGGGACATCTCTGCTGCTGCCACGTTCTCCTCGACCTGCCTGGGGTTCTTGCCACCGGGGATGGCACAGGAGACGGCGGGGTGCATCAGGATCCAACGCAGGGCGAACTGGGCGAGGCTGTACCCTTCGGGGACGAGCTCCTTCAGCTCCTCGGCGGCCCTGAGGCCCGTCTCGAAATTCACCCCGGAGAACGTCTCACCCCTGTCGAAGGCCTGCCCCTCGCGGTTGAAGTTGCGGTGATCGTCCTCGGTGAAGGAGCGCTCCGCGCTCATCTTGCCCGAGAGGAGGCCGCTCGCGAGGGGTACGCGGGCGAGGATGCCTGTGTTGCGTTCCTCGGCGAGCGGGAAGAACTCCTCTGCGGGCTTCTGGCGGAAGATGTTGAAGATGATCTGGACGGTCTTCACGTTCGGATACGACAAGGCCATCCGCGCCTCATCGACCTTCTCGACGCTCACGCCGTAGTTCTTGACCTTGCCCTCCTCCTGCAGCCTGTCCAGCGCCTCGAAAGTCGAGTCCTGGCGGTACGTCTCTGTCGGCGGGCAGTGGAGCTGGAGCAGATCCAGGGCATCGACCCCGAGGTTCTGAAGGCTCCGCTCGACGAAAGCCGAAAGGTTCTCGTAGTTATAGCCTTCCGGGGTATGGGGATCGAGGCGCCGTCCCGCCTTGGTAGCGACCAGGATCTCATCGTCCGGACGGTCCTTGAGGAGCCTCCCGATCAGCCTCTCGCTGCGCCCGTCGCCGTAGACGTCGGCCGTGTCGAGGAAGTTTACGCCGAGGTCGACGGCGTGGTTCAGGGCTGCGTAGGCGTCGTCCTCGCTCACGGTGCCCCAGTCGCCGCCGAAGGCCCAGGTGCCGAGGCTGATCTCCGAGACGCGCATCCCCGTCTCGCCGAGGTCTCTATATTCCAAAGTCTGTCCCTTCTAGAAAGTTCTATTGCAGCCCGTTGCGCCGGATGACTTCAGAGTACCAGCGCGCACTCATCTTGGGGACGCGCCGCTGCGTCCCGTACTCTACGAAGACGAGCCCGAACCGTTTGGAGTACCCCTCGGCCCATTCGAAGTTGTCCAGGAAAGACCAGACCATGTAACCGCGCAGGTCGACGCCTTGCTCCATGGCGTCGTGGGCGGCGCGGAAGTGGGCGTCCAGGTACGAGACGCGCTCCTCGTCGTCTACGTCGCCCTCGGGGTCTATGTAGTCGTGTACGGCGCGCCCGTTCTCGGTAACGTAGAGCGGCACATCGGCATAGTCTTCCTTTATCCTGACGAGTATCTCGGTCAGGCCCTCCGGCTCCACGGGCCAGCCCATCGCCGTCTTCTCCGCGTCGTGAGGGATGACGGGACGGGCGCCGAGGTCCGCAAACGGCATCTCGGGGAGGTCTTCCTCCGAGGCGTCGCGGACGGTGTTGCGGAAGTAGTAGTTGATCCCGAGAAAGTCGAAGGCAGCGGAGATCTTCTCGAGGTCCCCGTCCTGGACGAAGGAGAGATCGACGTCGCGTTCCTCGTAGTACGAGAAGATGTCCTCCGGATACTCGCCGCGAAACAGCGGATCGAGGTAGAGCCTGTTCGCCTGACCGTCCACCCTGCGTGCCGCCTCCCTGTCCGCTTCGCGGTCGCGCGAAGGTCTAGCAGGATGCAAATTCAACGTGACGCCGAGCTGGTTTTCATCCCCGGCAGAGCGCATCCTCTCCATCGCGAGACCGTGGCCCAGCAGGAGGTGGTGCGTCGCGGCGAGGGCTTTGGCGCTCTCTTTGTGTCCGGGTGCGTGGAGGCCGAGACCGTACCCCATCCAGGCCGAGACCCAGGGCTCGTTCAGGGTGATCCAGAACCCCACCTCGCCCGAGAGAGCCTCGTAGACGATACCCGTGTACTCGGCGAAGCGCTCGCTCGTCTCCCTGCTCGTCCAGCCGCCGCGGTCCTCCAGCGCCTGCGGCAGGTCCCAGTGGTAGAGCGTGAGCATCGGCTCGATGGAGCGTTGTCTCAAGCCGTCGACGAGGCGCCTGTAGTAGTCGATGCCCTTCTGGTTGGTCGCGCCGCTGCCTTCTGGCTGTATCCTCGGCCAGGCCACGGAGAAGCGGTAGGCCTTGAGGCCCAGCTCGGACATCAGGTCGAGGTCTTCTTCGAGGTGGTGGTACTGGTCGCAGGCTATGTCGCCCGTATCGCCGTGGTGGATCTTGCCCGGCGTATGGCTGAACGTGTCCCAGATCGAAGCGCCGCGGCCGCCCTCATCGACGGCACCCTCGACCTGGTAGGACGCCGTCGCAGCACCACACAAGAAGTTCTCGGGAAAGTTCAAGCTACTGGCTCCTTCCGGTTGTCAACTACGAGCGCCGCTCTGTGCGGCGTGCTCCGAGAGGATCGAGGCGAGCTCATCCCGCCTCACGCAGTTCTCGAAGGAGAACGAGCGCATCATCGCGTCTATCTCCTCCTCTTCCATACCCCGGAAGAGCCCGGCGTACTCGGAGAGCATCGGCTCCGCGAGCAGGATGTTGCGAACGAGCAGTTCGACCTCCCGCTCGGAGCCGAACGGGAACGGTTTGTAGTCCGGGTACTCCTGGGCGAACAGTTCCTCCAGCGGCCCCATGACGTGCCGAATCTTCGCGTCGGTGCCACCCCAGGCGTCGACGCCGAGTCGGGCTTTCTTCTCCAGTATGGGCCTGATGCGCCTCACCCACGGAGAGTCAGGCGCAGCGTACTGGACCCCTTGCAGACCGATATCCTTGTACGTCCAGATCGCCCAGTTGACGTTGTGGCGGTCGTAGATCTCGAGCTGGTCGCGCAGGAGCTGGTAGCGCATTCTGTCGGCTTCCTCGTCGCCGAGGTAGACGGGGCCGAACTCGCCGACCCAGATCGGCACGTCGTGCTCCAGCATGTACTCGCTGCGCTCTAGGAAGGTCTTCTCCAGTACATCCTTGTCAACGTACTCGCCGCGCGAGACGCCCGGGTAGGGGCCGCCGTCGATAAAGCCGGGTAGGGCGTAGTCGTGGTTGGTGTAGACGACGTTATCCCAGGGTTCACCGAACATCTGGAAGTCAAGCGAGTAGCGGTTGCCTTCGAGGAAGATCACGTGTTCTGGATCTACGGCCCGGACCGCCTCGTAGAGCCTGCGGTAGAACGGTATGATGAGTCGCTCGCTCGGGTCGGCGGGTTCGTTTATCGGGTTGTAGCCTGCCACCCACGGGTTGCCCCTGTAGCGTTCGGCTAAGTGCTCCCAGATGTTCACGGTTCGATCCTGGAAGTGCCTGTGCCTCCAGAGGAGGGCCTTGTGGGTCGGGTTGTCCGAGTGCCAGTGCTGGTTCTGGTAGCCGGGCAGGGCGTGCAGGTCGATGATCGTGTAGATCCCCTGCTCCGCGCACAGCTCTATAACCCTGTCCAGATGCCTGAAGCCCTCTTCTTTGATCTCGAAGGGGCGCATGTCGTCCTCGAAGTGGCGGTAGTTCACGGGGAGCCTGAGCAGGTTCAGACCGAGCGATGAGATAAATCGTGCGTCACCTTCAGTGAAGAAATACTCCAGGAAGCGGTCGAAGAACAGTTCGTACCTCTCCTCACCGAGCACCGCGCGGACGGCCGCCCTTTGGGCCTCCTCGTTTGCGGGGTAGCCGGTTATAAAGTTCTCCATGTTCATCCAGCCGCCGAGGCCGAAGCCGCGCAGCACGACGTCGTTCCCGTTGCCGTCCACGAGGCGGCTGCCTCGCACCGCCAACATAGCTGTGCCGTTCGCCATGCTCTCTCCTATCTAGAAAGGTTGCCGGGTCTCTAACCCTTGACCGCGCCCTGGGTGATCCCCTCGATAAACCTGCGCTGCATGATCAGGAAGATGATCATGATAGGCACCGCGCTCAGGAAGGAGCCTGCCATAACCGCCCCGTATTGCTGGTCGTATGGGCCGACCAGGGTCGGGAGCCCCAAAGAGACGGTGTACATCTGGTCCTTCGTAAGCACCACGAGCGGCCAGATGTAGTCGTTCCAGGAGGCGGTGAAGAACAGTATCGCCATCACCGCGATGACGGGCTGGGAGAGGGGCACGATTATCCGCCAGAAGATCCCCCACTCTCCCGCCCCGTCGACGCGGGCCGAGTCGAGTATCTCGTCGGGGATCGAGAGCAGGTACTGGCGCGAGAGGAAGACGCCTATAGCCTGGGCCGCGAGCGGCAGGATAAGGGCGATGTAGTGGTCCGTCCAGCCGAAGGCCACCATCATCGAGTAGAGCGGCACGATCAGGACGTATATAGGCAGCGTCAGGGTCGCAAGCAGCATGATGAACAGGGCGTTCTTGAAGCGGAAGTCGAATTTCGCGAAGGCGTAGCCCGCCATCAGGGAGATGGCGCTGGCGAGGATCATGCGCGATACTCCTATGAAGACGCTGTTGAAGAACCAACGGATGAAGTTGGTCTTTCCGAGGAGGAGTTCGTAATTGCCCCAGTAGAGGCTCTTCGGGAAGATCTTCACGGGGATGGAGTAGAGCTCATCGCCGGGCTTGAAGGATGCGCTGACCATGTACACGTAGGGCATGATCATCAGGAAGACGACGGCGAGCAAGACGGCGTTGCCGAGCACCTGCCACATACGGGTCGCCGTCCTGTTGCCCGTTATCATCGGTTGAACCTCCTGTACAGAAGCAGCTGTATGACGGTCAGAAAGATGCTTATGAGCGCCATAGAGTACCCGATCGCCGCGGCGTAGCCCCGGTCGAACTGGGAGAAGCCGACCTCGTAGAGGTACGGCGAGAGAAACAGCGTCGCGTCAGAAGGCCCGCCGTTCGTGAGCAGAAACGGTATCTCGAAGAGCTGGTAACTGAAGATGGTCGCCTGGATGACGACGAACAGGATCGTGGGCCGCAAAAGCGGAAGCGTGACGTGGAGAAAAGTCTTCCTGCGGTTGGCGCCGTCTATGGCGGCGGCCTCGTTTAGCTCGTGCGGGATATTCTGCAGCCCCGCGAGGAAATACAGCGAGTTCACGCCGAGGTACGTCCAGATCCCGACCAGGACGATGGATACCATCGCGAGCCGCTCGGACCTAAGCCAGTTCAGCTCGGGCAGCCCGACAGAGTGGAAGAATGCGTTGAGCAACCCGAAGTCCTTGTTGAAGACCAGGCTGAACATGAGTGCGATCACCACGAGCGAAGTGATAAAGGGCAGGAACAGCGAGATCCGGTAGAAGCTCTTGAGATTCGCCGAGGGAACGAGGAAGGAGCGTATCGCGAGCGCGACGGCCAGCGCCAGGGGGCTGAGTATGAATACGCTCGCCAGCGCGTAGACGGTGGTGTTTCGCAGGGCGTGAAGGTAGCGTTCATCCTGCACGAGCCTCACGTAGTTGTCCAGCCCTATGAAAGAGGGCGTATCCAGGGCGACCGCCTTTTGAAAGCTCAGCCACAACGCGCTGAAGGTTGGATACAGCAGAAAAGTGCAGTAGATCGCGAAGAACGGTAGCACGAAGAGATATGGTGCCACCGCCGAACGCCGTCCGCCACCCCACCGGCGTTTGGGTGCGACCTCGTCTGGTGCTGTCTTACGGGCTCCCACCTGCCCCGCCTCATCGAGTTGTGGCTGCATCGCCACCCAACCTTTCCGAGGAACGTGACGGACCTGTTTCCGTCCGCCCTTCGCCCCCAACTACTGGTGTTTCTTCAGGTCCTCGACCGTGCCTTTCATCTTGGTCAACGCGGTCTTGGCGTCCGTCTTGTTGTTCATGACCGGTGTGATCACATCGCGCTGTATCGCTAGGGTAGTGTCCGCCCACACAGGCGACTGGCGGAAGGGAGGGAGGTCGTCGGCGATATCCGAGTAGATCTGGCCGATCTTGGCGCCACCGAAGTACTTGTTGGGTTGGGAGAGCGCGGGGTCGTCGTAGGCCGGTCTGTACGCCGGATACGCGGTACGCGCCTTGAAGTCGAAGAGCACCCCCTCCTTCGTCAGGTTGCCAGCATGGATGAGATCCCAACACGCTTCGGGGTTACCCGACTGCTCGGTTATGCACTGTCCCGTGCCGCCGTAGTTGGCAGTCGGCTTGCTGTCACCGAGTCCTTTGGGTAGTTCCTGCACGTCCCACTTCCCCGACTGGTCGGGGACCTGGTCGATAAAGTAGGAGAGGTGCCACGGCGGTCCCCACGTCGCGATAAATCGTTCGGCCCTGAAGGCCGCCATGTACTGTGGCGGGGCCCAGTTGTTGTCGGCCTCGGCAGGCGCTATGCCCGCGACCTTGTACTTGTAGACAAGGTCGTGGAGGAACTGCATCGCCTCGATACTCCTGGGATCGTCCCCATTGTAGTTGCCGTTCTTGTCGAAGTAAGCGGTCCCTGCCTCCTGCATGAGCATGTAGTGATCGCCGAAAGACAAATCGTGGATGGCGAACATCTTGCGGTCTCCCGTCGAGACCTTGTGGCCCGCCGCTATCACGTCGTCCCAGGTCTCGAAGGGTAGCTTGACGCCTGCACTCTCCAGTATGTCCCTGCGGTAGGCCATGACCACGGTGTTCAGCTCGTTTCCGACACCGTAGATCTCACCCTTCCAGCTCCACGGGTCGACGGCGGCCGGCTTGTAGACGTCGTTTAAGTCGTCTCCGATACGCTTCTTGAGCCCGAGCAGCGGCACGTGGTCGCCCTTTATGAACAGGCTGAAGCGGGAGATCTCGATGTCGGCTATGTCCGGTGCGCCCTCGCCCGAGACCAGCGCTGTCAAGAGCTTGTTGTGCATCTGCTCGTAGGGCAGTATCCTGAAGTTGACCTTTACGTCGCCGTGCTTGGACTTGAACGCCTTGGACTTGTACGCCGCCTTGGCGAAGTTGACGCGTCCTTCGTCGAAGCCCCAGAACTCCAGGTTCTTGGAGTTGCCCC
>CADDZK010000199.1 GCA_902812425.1 Actinomycetota bacterium | reverse complement strand
TCCTTATCGTGGGGGCGGGCAACTCGGGGGCAGAGATCTCCCTCGAAGTCTCGCGTACCCACCCCACGTGGTTATCGGGGAGGGATACCGGTCATATCCCGTTCCGCATCGAGGGCCTCGCTTCGCGGCTTCTCCTCGCACCCCTCGCGCTCCGTTTCGTCTTCCACCGCGTGCTGAGTATGAACACGCCGATCGGCCGCAGGGCGCGCCCGAAGATTCTGTCTAACGGCGCTCCGCTCATCCGCGTAAAGCCCCGCGACCTGGCCGCCGCCGGGATCGAACGCGTCGCCAGGGTGGTTGGCACGCGGGATGGGTCGCCGTTGCTCGAAGGCGGCCGGGTCCTCGAGGTGGCGAACGTGATCTGGTGTACGGGGTTCCATCCCGGCTTCTCGTGGATCGACCTCCCCGTCTTCGAGGCAGAACAGCCGGTGCACGAGCGCGGGGTCGTGGGCGGCGAACCGGGGCTGTACTTCGTGGGGCTGGAGTTCCTCTACGCAATGTCGTCGGTGATGGTCCACGGTGTCGGCAGGGACTCCGAGCACATCGCCGAGCACATCGCCTTGCACGAACCGAAGGGTCGGTCGAGGGCGCTGGCCGAGGCATGAGGTGTTTCCGAGAAGAGCCGATCTCTCACCATATATGGGTTAACATGCCTCCTCGGAGCGAAGCAACGAGAGGGGCATGGAAGAATCCGAAGAGAAGGCCGTGCGGAGGGAGGCCCCTGAGGTTCGGGAGCATTATCCTCATTTCCTGAGCGTACCGACGCGCTGGATGGACAACGACGTCTACGGGCACGTCAACAACGTCGTCTACTACTCGTACTTCGACACGGTCGTGAACGAGTATTTGATCCGCTCCGGCGTCCTCGACATCGAGAGGAGCCAGGTCATCGGCCTCGTCGTCGAGACGCAGTGCCGGTTCTTCAAGCCGATCACTTTCCCCGATGTCGTCCACGCGGGCCTGCGCGTCGCGCGCCTGGGACGCAGCAGCGTGCGATACGAGATCGGGCTATTCAAGAACGAAGAGAACACCGCAGCGGCCCAGGGGCACTTCGTCCACGTCTACGTCGAGCGCGAGATGCGCGAGGCTACCGAACTGCCGCCAGAGATGCGCGCGGCCCTCGAACAGATACTCGGTGGCGAGTAGCTTCTAACTCGATTCGTACGAGGCGGCGAGCGAGGCGACGCGGCCTGAGATCAGGGTCCCCACCTCATCGAGCAGGGCTTCGTCTTCGCGGGTGAAGGCCCCGACGGTATCCGAGTCGATATCGAACTCGCCGACTATCCTGCCGTCCTCACGGATCAGGACGACGAGCTCGGAGCGGGTATGGATCGAGCAGGCGAGGTAGTTCTCTACCTCGCGCACGTCCTCGACGACCTGGTTGCGGTCATCTGCGACCGCGGTGCCGCACACGCCCTCCCCGATCCCGATGCGCGAGTGATCCGCGGGCGCCGTGCGTGGACCGAGCACGAGGGTGTCTCCCACGAGCAGGTAGATGCCGCTCCAGTCCCACAGAGGATGCGCCTCGTGCACCCTTCGTACTATCTCGTTCAGGACCTCTTCGTCCGGCGCGTCCGAGGCCACGAGCGCCTCCACCTCGGATCTCAGGTCCTCGCGAAGCCCCGTCTTCTCACTCATCGATGCAATCCCTCCAGATAGTGGGTCGTCTTCCACCAATGATAACGCCGCCCCGGAGAGAAATCCGTGAGTGTTCTCCCGAAAAGAGACTCTAGCCGGAGAAGAACCCGGATGTGTCCCACACCAGGATGACGCCGTCGCCCGTCGGGTCCTGCGTCACGCTGATCAGCTTCCAGCTCTGGCGCGTCCCCCTCGTTGATGGCCTCCTGCAGGGCCACCTCCACGGAGCCCGCCGCGCCTGCGTCGAGCGACGCGTACCGCGCGTAATAACGCTCGGCCTCCGGGCGATCCGGATAATGCCACCCGCAGGAACCAGGCGCACCCGCCAGAGGTCCTTCTCTGGCTATCACCGGTGTCTCTACCTGCAGCGTTATGGCTCTGCGCGGGAAAGTGTCCTCGAAATGCACGAAAAAAGCCGCCGTGCTAGACTGCTCGCACTCCCGAATAGAAAGGGAAAAGGGAGCAAAACCGCTGGATAACAGGGGAAAACGCGGCGCGTGAAATCTCGTTGACAGCGGCCCGGGGAAGGTCGGTAGAACGCCAATAAATCGCGCGGGCGTTGAGCCTGTTTTTAGGGAAAGGAGAGAGGGTTGCGTAGGATCCAGATGACGGTAGACGGGCGCGCCCACGTGGCCGAGGTAGAGCCGAGGCTGCTGTTGCTCCACCATCTCAGGGAGAACTTAGGGATAGGTGGCGTGCATACGGGATGCAACACGACCAGTTGCGGAGCCTGCACGGTCCACATCGACGGGGAGTCGGTCAAGTCGTGTACGGTACTCGCCGTGCAGGCTGACGGGCACGAGGTGACTACGGTCCGTGGCATCATGGAGAACGGTCTCTGGCACCCGATGCAGCAGGCCTTCCACGAGGCGCACGGGCTGCAGTGCGGCTACTGTACGCCGGGTATGATCATGGCCTCCATCAGCCTCCTGAAGGAGAACCCTGACGCGACGGAGCAGGAGATAAGAGAGGGCCTCGAAGGTAACCTGTGCCGCTGCACCGGCTACGAGAACATCGTGAAGGCCGTCCAGCTCGTCCAGCAGCACACGAACGGGCAGCCCGCGTAGAGGAGGAAGCAAGTGACCCAAGCACCGGAACGCTACATCGGTGGCGGCGTACCGCGCAAGGAAGACCCTGCCCTCGTAACCGGGCGGGCCAACTGGACGGACAACATCAAGCTGCCCGGGATGCTCCACGTGAGCCTGCTAAGGAGCCCCTACGCGCACGCCAAGATCACGTCCATCGACGTCTCCGCAGCCAGGGAGCAGCCCGGCGTCGTTGCGGCCTTCACCGGCGACGACCTCGCGGAGGACTGGGACAAGAACCCCCAAGCCAACCCCGCGGCCGTCACGGGCTACGGGATGAGCCTGGACCAGCGGGTGCGGCAGGCACAGGAGGGAGGCGAGTCCTCCGTCACGGATACCCCTGAGACGACAGGAGAACAGCCCGTCGACGAGAAGACGCGCACGTTCGTCTCCTGGATACCGACCGACGACACGAAGATCCCCAACCACTGGCCCGTGGCCCGCGACGAGGTCAACTACGCTGGGGACATCGTCGCCGTCGTCGTCGCGACCGACCGCTACAAGGCGCAGGACGCGCTCGAGTTTATCGAGGTCGATTACGAGCCGATGGAGCCCGTGGTCGATGTCGAGGCCGCCGTGGCTGACGGCGCGCCGCTGGTCCACGAAGACATAGGCACCAACGAGAGCTTTACCTGGACGCTCGCGACCGGAGACATAGACGACGCCTTCAACAGGGCCGACGTCACCATAAAGGAGCGTTACCTGCAGCAGCGTCTGATCCCGAACGCCATCGAGACGCGGGGCGTGGTGGCGAATCCCGATGCGATAACAGGGGGCTACACGGTCTACTCATCGACCCAGATCCCGCACATCCTGAAGTACGTGCTCGCCGTGTATTGCGACGTCCCCGAGCAGCAACTGCGGGTGGTGGCGCCAGATGTCGGCGGAGGCTTCGGCTCCAAGCTCAACGTGTATGCCGAGGAGGTCATAGCCTTGGTGCTGGCGCGCAAGCTCGGCGTGCCGATCAAGTGGATCGAGGACCGTTCCGAGAACTACCTGGCGACCATCCACGGTCGTGGCCAGGTCCAGGATATCGAGCTCGCAGCCACTTCGGAGGGCAAGATCCTCGGGATGCGGGTGAACCTGCTCGCCGACATGGGCGCCTACCTGATGCTCGACGGGCCGGGCATCCCGATCCTGGGCGCTTTCGTCTACCCCGGCGTCTACACCTTCGACGCCTACGACTTCAGCGTCACTGGCGTCTTTACGAACATGACCCCGACGGACGCCTACCGTGGCGCGGGCCGACCCGAAGCGTGCTTCGCCATAGAGCGCATCATCGAGGCGCTCGCCCGCGAGGTCGGGCTCGACCCCGTGGAGGTCAGGAGGCGCAACTTCTACGAGCCCTTCGACGAGCCGACGGATACCCCTGCGGGCATCCAGTACGACTCGATGAATATGCCAATGGTACTCGACCGCGTCCTCGAGCTTGCGGACTACGAGGGGTTGCTGGAGGAACAGCGGCGCCGGCGGGAGTCGGGTGACCCTGTACAGCTCGGGATCGGTTTCTCAACCTACACCGAGATCTGCGGCCTCGCGCCTTCGCAGGTGCTCGCCGGTCTGCGCACCGGCGGCTCAGGCTGGGAGACGGCCAAGGTCCAGATGCTCGCCTCGGGCAAGGTCGAGGTTATCACGGGCACCTCGCCGCACGGCCAGGGCCACGTAACTAGCTGGTCGCAGATCGCCGCCGACGCCCTCGGCGTCGACGTAAACGACGTCGAGATCCTCCACGGCGACACCGCGCTCTCCCCTTACGGGCGCGACACCTACGGATCGAGGAGCCTGCCCGTCGGCGGCGTCTCCGTCCACTTGGCCGCACAGCAGGTCGTCGATAAGGCCAGGAAGATATCGGCGCACATGCTCGAAGCAGCCGAGGGCGACATGGAGTTCGAGGGCGGCAGGTTCAGCGTCGCCGGCTCTCCTGATCAGAACGTCACCATACAGGACGTCGCCGCCGCGGCCTACATGAACTACGACCTGCCCGAGGGTATGGAGCCTGTCCTCTCCGAAGAGGTCTTCTGGGATCCGCCAAACTTCACCTTCCCTTTTGGGGCGCATATCTGCGTCACCGAGGTCGACACGGAGACGGGGTTCGTGAAGATAAGGGACTATTTCGGGGTGGACGACTGCGGCCCCGTCATCAACCCGATCATCGTGGACGGACAGCTCCACGGCGGCATCGCCCAGGGCGTGGCGCAGGCCCTCTACGAGGAGGCGATCTACGACGAGGAAGGGAACCTCACCACGGGCTCGATGGTCGACTACCTGATCCCTGGCGCACCAGAGCTTCCGAAGTACACGCTGGAGCGTACGGTGACGCCCTCGCCGACGAACGTGATGGGCGTGAAGGGAGTGGGCGAGGCCGGGACGATCGGGGCGCCGCCCGCGGTCATAAACTCGGTCGTCGACGCGCTCTCGCCCTACGGGATAACGCACATAGATATGCCGGCCTCGCCGTGGAAGGTGTGGCAGGCGATCCAGGACGCCCAGGGGCAGGAAGCGGGCACGCGCGACGCCGACCTCTCGGGCCGCCCGTCTCAGGCGGCGGACAGCACCGACACGGAAGGAGGCACCGATTCATGATCCCCATTGCCTTCGACTACGAGGTCGCCGAGTCGGTCGACCACGCGATCGAGCTACTCAAGGAGAACGGCGACGAGGCCAAGCTCCTCGCCGGCGGCCACAGCCTCCTCCCGATAATGAAGCTCAGGCTCGCCACCCCGACGGTTCTTATCGACCTCGGGCGCATAGACGACCTGAACTACGTCCGCGACGAGGGCGACCACCTCGCGATCGGCGCGATGACCCGCCACTGCGACATGGAGCGCGACGCAACGCTGCAAGAGCAGTGCGGTCTGATCTCCTACACCGCCTCGCTCGTCGGGGACCCGCAGGTGAGGCACCGCGGTACGATCGGCGGCTCCGTAAGCCACGGCGACGCGGCCTCCGACCTGCCCTCTGCACTATTGGCCCTCGAAGCGAACTTCGTCATCAAGGGCTCTGGCGGCGAGCGGACCGTGGCCGCTGGAGACTTCTTCGAGGACTACCTCCAGACGACCCTCGCCCCTGACGAGGTGCTCACGGAGATACAGGTCCCCAAGCTGAACGGCGCAGGCTGGTCGTACAAGAAGTTCAACCGCCGCGCCCAGGACTGGGCCGTGGTCGGGGTCGCCGCCGTCGTGGAGCGGTCGAATGGCTCCATAGGCTCGGCCCGTATCGGGCTGACGAACATGGGCTCGACGCCGTTAAGGGCGACGGCCGCGGAGAGCGCGCTCTCCGGCGCTGACCCTTCCTCTGTGGCCGAGGCTACGAGCTCTGCCGACGAGGGCACGAGCCCTTCCTCCGACATAGCGGCCTCCTCCGAGTACCGTCGCCACCTGGCGCGCGTCCTCAGCAGGCGGGCGGTCGAGGAGGCGCTCTCCCGTTGAACGAAGCATCCGGCGGACGCCGGGGGGCACTGCCCTCCGGCGTTTCTCATTTCCGGGATCTCGGGGAGCGGCTGCGCGAGCACGACTACCTGGCCGACGAGGGGCTCTCCACGGCGATCTTCCTCTCCCTCAAGCTCGAAAAACCTCTCTTCCTCGAAGGCGAGGCCGGGGTGGGGAAGACGGAGGTCGCGAAGGTCCTCTCCCGCATCCTCGGGACGCCACTGATCCGTCTACAGTGCTACGAGGGCATAGATATCTACCAGGCTGTCTACGAGTGGGATTACGCTCGCCAGCTCCTCCACATCCGCGCCGCTGAGGCCTTCGGCGGCGAAGACCGCGAGCGCGTTGAGCGCGACCTCTACGACCGCGAGTTCCTGGTGAGCCGTCCGCTACTGCAGGCTTTGGAGCACCAGGGACCCGTGCCCCCTGTGTTGCTCATAGACGAGGTCGACCGCTCCGACGACGAGTTCGAGGCTTTCCTCCTGGAGATCCTCTCGGACTTCGCCGTAACCATCCCCGAGCTCGGCACCGTCAGGGCCGAGCGCCCGCCCGTCGCCATCCTCACCTCCAACCGCACCCGCGAGGTACACGACGCCCTCAAGCGCCGCTGCCTCTACCACTACATCGAGCACCCCAGCTTCGAGCGGGAGGTCGAGATCGTCCGCCTCAGGGTGCCTGATGCCGAAGAGCGTCTGGCCCGCCAGGTCGCCGCCGCGACGGAGAAGATGCGCGCGATGGACCTCTACAAGCCACCCGGCGTCGCGGAGACCCTCGACTGGACGGAGGCGCTCGTCGCCCTCGGCGCGAGGGAGCTCGACGAGCGGCTCGTCGAGGCTACCCTTGGCTCCGTCCTCAAGTACCGCGAGGACCAGCAGAGGGCAGCCAACGCCGGCCTCGCCGCGCTCGTCGGAGGGTTCAGGAGAGATGACTGAGGGGAGCACAGAGGCCCCGCCGATGCTCGATGCGGCGGTCGCCTTCGGGCGCGTGCTGAGGGGGGCAGGGCTCCGCGTAGGGACGGACAGGCTCGTCGAGTTCGCGCGCGCCGTAGAGGAGATGGACCCGTCGCGCCGCGACGACGTGTACTGGGCCGGCAGGATCACACTAACCTCCCGACCCGAGGACATAGAGGTCTACGACCGCGCCTTCGAGCTGTTCTGGGAGAGCGGCGGCGGCGCAAGGGCGAGACCGCGCCAGAAGGTGCGCATCTCCGTGCCGCAGCCCGACCGCTCCGTCATGCCGCCGAAGAAGACCGTCGAGAAGAGCGAGTCGGGCGAGGAGGCCGTCAGGCTCCGCTACAGCCCCGTCGAGGTGCTCAGACACAAGGACTTCGCCCTCTACTCGCCCGAGGAGTTTGCAGAGCTGCAGCGCCTGCTGCGCC
>CADDZK010000198.1 GCA_902812425.1 Actinomycetota bacterium | reverse complement strand
GTGCTCGTCTCCCACGACCTCGTCGAGGTCGTGGGAGACGAGCACGACGGAGATACCCGCCTCTCTCAGGCCCAGTATCAAGCCCAGCAACTCCTCCCTGGTGGCGGTGTCGAGACCGGCCGTGGGCTCGTCGAGAACGCGCACCTCGGGTCCCATCGCGAGCACCCCCGCGATCGCAACCCGCCGCTTCTCGCCGCCAGAGAGCGCAAACGGAGAACGGCCTGCCAGATCCCCGGCCCCGAGCGCCCGGAGCGACTGGTCTACCCGCCCCCTGACCTCATCTTCTTCCAGCCCGAGCCTGCGCGGGGCGAAGGCGACGTCCTCCTCGACGGTCGGGGCGAAGAGCGCAGACTCGGGGAACTGGAAGACGAGCCCGACCCTGCGCCGCAGCCCGCTCCTCCCAAGCTTCGTCGCGTCCACGCCGTCAACGAGCACCTCGCCGCTAGTCGGCGAGAGCAATAGGTTCATGTGCTGTACGAGCGTACTCTTGCCGGAGCCCGTACCACCGACGATCCCGAGCACCTCTCCGGGCTCGACTACGAGCGAGACGCCGCGCAGCGCCTCGACCTCGAAAGGGGTGCCGCGCGCGTAGACGTGCCTGACGTCCCTTAGCTCCAGCCTCATCTCGTCCTCGTCGCCGTCCTCGCGAGGATGGCCCCTGCCAGCTCCTCGGGCGTACGGAACTGCGCCGGAGGAAGCCCGAGCCCCAGCGCGAGCCTCGCCACGACCGGGGGGACGAGCCGGTTCTCCCTCAGTAGGTCGTGGTCGGAGAGCAATCGCCCCGGCGTCTCGTCCGCCACGAGCTCTCCGCCGTTGAGGACGAGGATACGGTCCGCGTTAGCGAGCTCTTCGAGGTGGTGGGTGACGTGCAGGATGGTCTTCTCTCCGCGCAGGGCTTCGAGACGCTCCAGTACCTCCCTGCGCCCGGCGGCGTCGAGCATCGAGGTCGGTTCGTCGAGGACGAGGATCTCGGGCTCGACGGCGAGGAGCCCTGCGAGGGCGACCCGCTGTTTCTCGCCGCCCGAGAGGGTATGGGGCTCGCGGCGCTCGTAGCCTGCGAGCCCGACGGCCCGCATAGCCCCCGCGACCCGCTCCCGCATCTTCTCGCGGGGAACGCCGAGGTTCTCGAGGCCGAAGGCGACGTCGTCCTCGACGAACGGGGCGACGAGGCCGCTCTCGGGGTTCTGGAAGAGAACCCCTACGTACTTACGAACCTCGATGGGCTCTGTCGCCGGGTCGCGTCCTGAGACTAGCAGGTGGCCTTGATCTGGCCTCAGGAGGCCGTTCAGGAGGCGCACGAGGGTGGACTTTCCGCCGCCGTTCGGGCCTACTACGCCGACGTACTCGCCGGCGCGAACCTCGAAGCTCACCCCGGAGAGCGCGGGATGCGCGGAGTCCGGGTAGGAGAAGCCAAGCTTCTCGCAAGAAACGGCGAGGGACCCGCCGTGGCGGGCCCCCTCGTGGTCGCGGTTATTCATGCCTGACGCTACCGGTTACTCCACCGTGTAGTTGACCAGCTCCAGGTAGACGGTCTCCGCGCCGTCGCCGAGCCTGGGGCCCAGCTTCAGGATGCGCGTGTAGCCCGAGTTACGGTCGTCGAGCTCGGGGGCCACGTCCTCGAAGAGGCGGCGGACGACCGTTTTGTCCTTGAGGACCTTGACAGCCTGGCGCCTGGAGGCGAGGTCGTCCTTCTTGGCCGTGTTTATGAGCTTGTCGACCAGGCCGCGGACTTCCTTCGCCTTCGGGGCCGTCGTCTTTATGCGGCCGTGGGTGATCACCTGCCCCGCCATCGTGCCGAGCATCAGGTTGCGGTGCTGCGCCTCGCGGCCCAGCTTGCGGCCTCGTTTAGCGTGCCTCATTGCCCTCGCTCTCCAGTGAATATCCGTACTCGAGGAGCTTGGAGCGGATCTCATCGACGCTCTTCATCCCGAGGTTGCGGATGTTCATGAGCTCCTCTTCCGTCATCGTGGCGAGCTGGCCGATGGTATCGACCCCCTCGCGCTTGAGGCAGTTGTAGGAACGCACGGTAAGTTCCAGATCCTCGACGGGGCGCTCGTCGGTGATCACGGGCCGTCCGCCGCGTTGGCGGGCGTCCGGAGCACCAGCCCCCTGGTAGCCGTCGGTGAAGAGACCTAAGAAGTCCATGAGCTGCTTGGAGGCCTCCTGCAGCGCCTCCTGCGGCTCGATGCGACCGTCGGTGAAGACCTCCATGCGCAATGAGTCGAGGTCGGCCCTCGCGCCAGCGCGCGTCTCCGTGACCGTGTAGTTGACCCTCTGGACGGGCGAGAAAAGCGAGTCGACGGCGATGACCCCGATGGGGTCCGCGTCGCTCTTGTTCTGCTCGGCCCTGGCGTAGCCCTGGCCCCTCTCCACCGTCAGGCGCATGTCGAGGTGCCCGCCGTCCGAGACGCTCGCTATGTACGCCTCCGGGTCGACTATCTCGACGTCAGCCTTCAGCTCTATGTCCGCCGCCGTAACCTCACCGGGGCCGTCTTTGGCGATCGCGAGCTCGATGGGCTCCTCGCGCTCGAGCTTGAACTTCAAGCCCTTCACGTTGAGGATGATGTCTACGACGTCCTCCTTGACGCCCTCGATCGTCGAGAACTCGTGGGAGACGCCCTCTATGCGGATCTTCGTGACCGCCGCCCCCGTGAGCCCTGAGAGCATCACGCGCCTGAGCGAGTTGCCAAGGGTGTGTCCGAGCCCTCGCGGCAGCGGCTCGGCGACGAAGATGCCGCGCCTGCCCTCTTCTTCTTCCACCCTGAAACGGGGTGGTGCTATATCCAACATCGTCAAAATATCACCTGCTAGAAATCTCTGTGGTCTTACCGGCTGTAGAACTCGATGATGAGCTGCTCTTCGACGGGCGTGTCGATCTCGTCGCGGTCAGGCGTGTGAAGGATCCTGCCCGTGAAGTTGTCGTGGTCCGCCTCCAGCCAGGCCGGGACGGCGACGACGTTCTCGACGGCGTTCTGGATCGGCTCCAGGCTCCTGCTCTTCTCCCTGACCGTGATGACGTCCCCTGGCTTGAGTATGGCCGAAGGGACGTTGTGCTTGCGGCCGTTGAGCTGGAAGTGCCCGTGCACGACGAGCTGGCGCGCCTGCGGGCGGCTGGTCGAGAAGCCCATCCTGTAGACGACGTTGTCCATCCTGAGCTCCATAAGCCTGAGGAGGTTCTCGCCCGAGACGCCCTGCATCCTTGTGGCCCTGTCGTAGGCCCGCCTGAACTGCTTCTCGGAGACGCCGTAGTACCAGCGGGCCTTCTGCTTCTCCATCAGACGCAGCCCGAACTCGGTCTGGCGGTGCCTTCCCCTTCCGTGCTCCCCTGGCGGGTATGGCTTCTTCTCCAGCGGGTTCTTCCGCATCGACGAGAGCATCACCCCGGCCCGTCGGTCCCTCCTGCCTCTTGGTCCTGTGTAACGCGCCATGCTACCCCCTGCGCCTCTTGGGCGGCCTGCAACCGTTGTGCGGCTGGCCCGTCACGTCCTTGATCGAGAGCACCTCTATGCCCATGGACTGGAAGGTACGGGCCGCCATGTCCCTGCCAGAGCCATGGCCCTTGACCTCTATATCGACGCGACGGACGCCCTGGTCCATAGCCTTGTTCGCGACGCTCTCCGCCGTCATCTGGGCCGCGAAGGGCGTGCTCTTGCGGCTCCCCTTGAACCCCAGAGATCCCGCGGACTCCCAGGCTATGACGTTGCCCTCCTGGTCGCTCACGGAGACGATGGTGTTGTTGAAGGAGCTCTTTATGTGGACCACGCCGGTCGTTACGTTCCTGCGGACCCGACGGCGCGACCGGCTCGCCCCGCGCGTGCGCTGCCGCTGTTGCCTCTGCCTACCCATCTACCTCTTCTTCCTCCCACCTATCGACGGCTTCGGTCCCTTGCGCTGGCGGGCGTTCGTCTTGGTGCGCTGCCCGCGCACGGGGAGGCCCCTGCGGTGCCTGATCCCGCGGTAGGTCCCTATATCTATGAGCCGCCTGATGTTCTGTTGCGTCTCCCGCCTCAGGTCGCCCTCGACCTCGACGTTCTGATCTATGTAGGTCCTTATCTTGCCGACCTCGCCCTCGGCGAGATCGCGCACCTTCGTATCCGGGTCGACCTCGGTCTCGCGGCAGATCTTCCTCGCCGTCGAACGTCCGACGCCGTAGATGTAGGTCAGCCCTACCTCGACCCTCTTCTCGCGGGGAAGGTCTACCCCTGCAATGCGCGCCATACCCTAGCCCTGCCTCTGCTTGTGGCGGGGGTTCGTGCAGATCACGCGCACCACCCCTCGGCGTCTTATGACCTTGCACCGCTCGCATATTGGTTTCACGCTCGCCCTTACTTTCACAACTCTCTCCTTATGTCCTGAACCTGTAAGTTATACGTCCCCGGCTCAAGTCGTAGGGGCTCAACTCCACCTTCACCCTGTCACCCGGCAAGATCCTGATGTAGTTCATCCGCATCTTGCCCGAGATGTGCGCCAGCACGTTGTGCCCGTTGTCCAGCTCGACCCGGAACTGCGTGTTGGGCAGCGCCTCGGTAACGGTGCCTTCAACCTCTATGACGTCTTCTTTGGCCAAGGACCTCCTCTTCTCAAGTAGTTACAAGATGTCTGAAGCCAAACGGATATCTTATCACGTCGGAGGGGTCACTCCCACCGACTAACGCCGTTCTCTACCCGCCTGCGCCCCCGTTCTCGGTCAACACCCAGGGGCCGTTCTCGGTGACGGCCACGGTGTTCTCGAAGTGGGCCGAGAGGGAGCCGTCTGCGGTGTAGATGGACCACCCGTCCCACTCGCTCAGGCGGATGTCATAGTCGCCGAGTGTGATCATGGGCTCTATTGCGAAGGTCATGCCAGGAAGCAGGCGCGGACCTGTCCCCGGACTCCCGTAGTTCGGGATCTGGGGGTCCTCGTGCATCTGGCGCCCGACCCCGTGGGAGACGAGGTCCCTGACGACCCCGTAACCGCGCAACTCGGCGAGGGCCTGTATCGCGTGACCCACGTCACCCAGCCTGTTGCCCGCGCGCATCTGCTCCGTCGCAGCTGTCAGGCACTCGCGCGTTGTCCCGAGCAGACCTGTGACTTCGTCGGGCACTTCACCGACGGGGACGGTCGTCGCCGAGTCGGTGACGAAGCCCTCGAAGCGGACGCCGACGTCGAGGGAGATTATGTCGCCGTTCTTCAGGCGATAGGAGCCGGGGATGCCGTGTACGATCATGGCGTTGGGGGAGGCGCAGATCGAAGCCGGAAACCCCTGATACCCCTTGAACTCGGGCTTGCCGCCGTGGTCGTAGATGAACTCCTCGGCGAGTCGGTCGAGCTCCCTCGTGGTCACGCCCGCGCGGACGTTCTCCTTGAGTATCTCGAGGCATCCTGCGGTTATGCGCCCGCCCTCGCGCATCGCTTCCAGCTCGGTCTTGCTCTTGCGGACGATCAAGCGTCCTCACCGACCGCTTCGAGGATGTCCTCCGTCACCTTGGGGATCTCCTGCTCGGCGTCTACGACTACGAGGAGGCCGCGCTCTGCGTAGTAGTCCTTCAAAGGCTCGGTCTGCTCGTGGTAGATCTCCAGGCGGCGCCGGATCGCCTCCTCGGCGTCGTCCTTGCGCTGGACGAACGGGCCTGGGTCGTCGCCATCTTCCGGCGGCGGGTCGTACTCGACGTGGTAGATGTTCCCCGTGGCCTGGCTCTGGCGCCTCCCTGAGAGGCGCGTGACGAGCGCCTCGTCGGGGGCTTCGAGGGCGACTACGGCGTCGAGGTCCTCGCCGAGCTCGTCCAGGGCCGCGTCAAGAGCCTTCGCCTGCGCCTCGTTGCGCGGGAAGCCGTCGAGGATCCAGGAGTCGGCGTCGTCCAGGTAGGGCTTCGCCATCTGGACGATGATCTCGTCGGGGACCAGCTCGCCGCGGTCGTTGTAGTCCTGCACCTTCTGGCCAAGCTCGGAGCCTGACTTTATCTCGGCGCGCACGATGTCGCCCGTTGAGATGTGCTTCGCGCCCACCTTGTCGGCGATGCGCTGCGCCTGCGTTCCCTTGCCGGCCCCCTGGGGCCCGAGTAGTATGATCCTCATCGTCTCCTCAAGAACCCTTCGTAGTTACGCATCATCAGCTGGCTCTCAAGCTGGCGCACCGTATCCAGCGAGACGCCGACCACGATCAGGATCGAGGTCCCCCCGAGGAAGATCTGCTGCCCCAGGTTAAGGCCGTTCGCGATCAGGTAAGGCAGAACCGCGACGACGGCGAGGAAGAGCGCGCCGAAGAGCGTGATCCTGGTCAGCACGTTGTTGAGGTAGATGGCCGTCGGCTGGCCTGGCCTGTAGCCAGGGACGTAGCCGCCCTGTTTCTTGAGGTTGTCTGCGTGCTCGACGGGGTTGAACTGCACCGCCGTGTAGAAGTAGGTAAACATGATGATCAAGAGCGCGTAGAGGATCAGGTACGGCGCGCCCCCCGAGTTGAAGAAGGTCGAGATGCGGCCGAGGATAGAGTTGGGATCCCCCCCGGAGGCCAGTTGCGCCAGCACCAGGGGGAAGAGCAGGAGCGAGGAGGCGAAGATGATCGGGATGACCCCTGCCATGTTGACCTTCAGCGGCAGATACGTCGTCCCTCCCTGGCTCATCTTGCGCCCTACCTGCCGCTTGGCGTAGGTGATAGGAATCCTGCGCTGGCCCTCGTTGACGAAGACGATGGCCGCCACGATGATGACGGCGAGGATTGCGAGGATGACCACGGTCAGCACGTCACCCTTCTCCTGGAGCGCCCTGACCGCCTGCGGCGCCCGCGAGAGGATCGAGGCCGTAATGATGAGCGAGATGCCGTTGCCGAGGCCCCGCTGGCTTATGAGCTCGCCGAGCCACATCGTGAGCATCACGCCCGTGGTAAGGGTAACGACGGCGACGAGTATCTGGATCGGGCTCGTCCCCGCCAGCGCCCCCCCGCCCTGGGCCGAGCGGAAGAAGAAGACCATCGCGACGGACTGGATGAGCGCCAGTACGAGCGTGAAGTAGCGGGTGTACTGCGTGATCTTCTGCTGCCCCGTCTCGCCCTCTTTGGCGAGCTCCTGAAGGCGGGGGATCGCAACCGTCATAAGCTGCATCACGATAGCCGCCGTTATGTAGGGCATGATCCCCAAAGAGAAGATCGAGAAGTTGTTGAAGGCCCCGCCGGTAAACGTCCCGAACAGGCCGGTTATGGGGTTGCCGGTCGTGAGGCCGCCGCCGAGGACCTGGGGATTGACCCCGGGGAGGGGGATGTACGCCCCGAGCCTGTAGGCGGCTAGCATGGCGAACGTGAACAGGAGCCTCTCTCGTAGCTCCGGGACTTTCCAGGCGTTGGCTAGGGATCCCAACATCTCTACCGCTCCAGTAACTCGACGCTTCCGCCGCCAGCCTCTATCTTCTCCCTCGCCGACTTCGAGAACGCGTGCGCCCTTACCGTGACGGCGCGCCCGATGTCCCCGTCGCCGAGGATCTTGACGAGTTCGGCCTTCTTCCTGACGAGCCCGGCGGCCCGCAGCTCGTCGGGACCTATCGTATCACCGGGGACGCCTTCGAGTTCGGAGAGGTTCACAGCGGCGTAGACGGTCGGGCGGGCCACCGTGTGACGGCCCCGCGCCTCGCCTTTGAGGCGCGGCAGCCTCCGCTGCAGCGGCATCTGTCC
>CADDZK010000197.1 GCA_902812425.1 Actinomycetota bacterium | reverse complement strand
TGGGGCGGCACCACGGGCGGAAAAAGCGCCGACCATCGAGCCGTCGCGCCGGCGTAGAATCAACACATCAGGGTCTCTCTCCAGATAGTAGCCGGTCGGCAGATCTAACGATGATTCCTGCATGTCTCTCTCCGCGAGTTCCTGAGACGACCGAAGACCTCTCCATGCGGTTATGTACTCCTTGGATGGCCTAAGCTTACGTCTCGATAAGTCTTCTGAATAACCATACTGTGCATCTGCGAGTGTGAAGTTGGGTAGCAATAGCATGGCTGGCGCTGACAAACAGAATTAAGAATCCCCTGCCCGAAATGCCTCTCTTTCCCATTAAGTACTTCCCTAGCCCGTTTACGCAATCCTAGTATCAAAACCGAAATTTGTCTATGGGACCAGTGTCCTATTTTGGGGGTCAAGTGGCCCCTTATTGGCACTACTGCTCGCACCTCTGATTACTTACCCTAGTATTAGGCAGATGTGACTCGGAAATCCAGAGCGAGTAGTTGATTTGAGGTCTGTAAGCTCACGGTGGTAGACCGAGGCTTCTAAAGAAGGAAAGCTACTTACCTTTAAGCTGAGCAGCCGATGCTGCCCCTAAGCCGCGCGCCTGGGCAGACGGCAGCCATCGTATCTACCCTCGATGAATGGGTGTTAATATTAACTAGCTGAGCTGCTTACGACCGTTCTCGCCCCGTATCGGTGTCTTGGCTGGACCTGTGTTACTGGACTCGAGCACGCCAACGCATTGGCCGCGCTACGATAGGTGCTACCTCCACAGCCCTGGCACACTGGTGTGAGCGAGTAGATCTATGAACCTCACCTACTGCTCCAATCTTCGCATTACGGCTTCTGGCATCAACTCTAGGTCGAGCCCTGCGTATTCTCTGCCCAGAGATAAGCCCTTTGGTTCATTGGCATCCGTCGTAAGCTCAGGTCGAGGTGAAGCTGCATCGGAGCTTTGGCTCGATGAGCAACTTGAGCTTAGGTGCAGGTCGAGATCACTTGATCTTGTGAGTAGGCACGTTCTGCGGCTACCCTCAGGGTAGTGCTACCACAAATGCAGTGGCTCGAAGAGGCTCGACGTATAGCCTCCTGTGAGGGCCGCAGAGTTAAACGTAGTCCACGAGAAGATGGAGGGGTTAGGGTGAGCGATTCTTCTGAGCGGGTCGTGCTCGTGTGCGAGGAATGCGGAGAGAGAATGGTGCTCGACGAGACGCTCTTGGCGTGGCAACAGAAAGATAGCGCCTTCGGATGCGAGTGCGGGACGTTTCTCACCCCTGCCGATCGCCTCAATGTACCGGCTACCAAGAGCGAGAGGCGGTCGTGGCCGTGGATCGTGTCACCGCTATCGTCGCGGTGAGCGCCTGTCTGGTGGCGCTTGGGGATTGCGTCGTCGCACACTACCTGGTCGTCTCGCTGTAAGAGGACTCAGAACCGCGTCCCTAGATAATATTTGGCGTAACGTCGGCGCTTCCTCCGAGTACCTCTGCGAGGACTGAAGGCTTACCATCAACCTGATTAGAGCGAGGAGATTGTCTGTTCTTACTGAGCTGTCGGCTGGCTATATACTTGCGGCTATCGTCGAGCACATGAACTGTGCGCTTGTCAGCAGTAGGAGCGGTACAGGTAGGTACTCGATGGTACAGGATGGAATTCGCGCTGCGCCCAAAAGCCCACAAATATTGAGAATTCCGCTTATCTAAGCCTCTCAGAGAAGACTCTTAGACTCACTCGTAATGAGATGAGGTCAGCGGTTCGAGTCCGCTCGTCGGCTCTCTATTTTTCATGAAGTAGCTCATCTTTGGACGTAGCAGCATCAAAATTCCGGGGCAGAATAGTCAGGGAATCTGGTTGCTTGAGTCCCATATTGGCAACTCGCTTCTTGAAATCAATGTACGTGCTGATCTCTACGGTCATAGACACCAAAGAAGGTGTCTATCCTCGGCAAGCCTGCCTTATCATAGTACTTTATCTAGAGGACTCGCCATCGCATTAACTACCTCCCCTTCCACGACCAGGAGCATGTGAGAAAGTTAACTTCTCATATATGAAATGTTAGACTTCGATGAGCTTGGACTTGGATAACCTGGAAGGTTTCCATGCAAGATCCCCGACATGAATACCAGCGACTAGCCTCATCCGACCATGGTAATGAGAGTAGCCTGCCTCAACTTCACGAGGGGAAGCTCGCTGAGGCTTTCGAGAGCGTTAGCGACGCCTTCTACGCCGTCGATCGGCAGTGGCGCTTCATTTACGTAAATCGGCGTGCACAAGAGCTCTGGGCCCGTTCTCAAGAAGAGCTTCTCGGGAAGAACATATGGGAGGAGTTCCCGCAGGCGGTTGGTTCGGAGTCCTACCAGAAGATCAACCAGGCGATGGAGGAAGGAGTGACCACCGAGTTCGAGACGGTGTCTCCTGTCTTGGGCACGTGGATCGCCGGACGGGTCTACCCATTCCCGGATGGGCTATCGGTGTACTTCCAGGATATCACTGAGCGCAAGCGGACCGAGGAGACGTTGCGCGAGTCCGAAGAACGGTACCGCAAGTTGTTTGATTCGATTGATGAAGGCTTCGCCATCATCGAGATGCTGTACGACGAGCAGGACCAGGCGGTGGACTACCGCATCCTGGAGACAAACCCGGCGTTCGGGCGGATGACGGGCTTCGCGGACGCTGCGGGCAAGACCTCGCTCGAGCTCAACCCGGACGCCGAACCGTACTGGTTCGAGATCCTCGGCAGGGTAGCGAAGACGGGCGAAGACGTTCGCTTCGAGAGTTACGCCGAGGCGCTGGACCGGTGGTTCGACGTCTACGCCTCGCGCGTCGGCGGCGAGGAAAGCCGAAGGGTCGCCATAGTCTTCGCCGACACCACCGAGCGTAAGCGGGCGGAAGAGGAACGGGATCATATGCGCGCTCGAGAGATCGAGGCGCGCACCCAAAAAGAGGAACGCCGCAGGATAGCACGGGATCTGCATGACGTGGTTCTACAGGACCTCGCAGGCGTCCTCCAATCGTTGAGGCTTATCTACCTGCAGAGCAAAGGTTCGGAGTCGGGGCTGGACCTCGAGGAGGAGCTGGAAGCATTGGGGCGAGCGACCTTGGGTTTGAGAGGCGCTGTCCACGACTTGAGAGGCGAAAATGAGCGGGCCTTCGTAAAGTCTGTCGAATCGTTGGTAGAGCTGAACCGCCGGTTGACACCCGACTGCAATATAGAACTGATCGTCGAGGAAGGGTTCCCGAACAGGCTTGGTGGAGAGGTAGGTGGAGAGCTCTTGCGCGTAATTCGGGAGGCGCTCACCAACGCCCGGCACCACTCAGGGGCAAAGCGCGTCGTGGTGACCCTCAAGGTAGAAGGTGACGATCTGGTCGTCGAGATCTCAGATGACGGACAAGGGTTCGACCCGGAAGCCACTCCGGGGGTAGGTTTGAGCAGCATGCGAGAGCGGGCCGCTAAAGTCGACGGTAGATTGGAGATCGAAAGCGAGGTAGGGCTGGGGACGAGTGTGCGCTTACTAATGCCGGTACAACAGAAAGGATAAGGATGCCGCGGAAGGTCTGTCGACGCAGCTCGCGTCATGCTCATCGACTACAAGGTCAGCTTCAAGCGCTCATGGCGGCATGGACCTCGGGGCTGCGCATCAAGCATTATGGCGGAACCAGCCCGGACGGATCTTCGTCGGATTCACCGGACGTATCGCGGGGCAGAGCGTCACCAATCTGGACCCAAACGAACTAGGTATGGACGACGGGGTTAGGCAGATGTCAGGGTCGTTTTGACACTACTCTGATACCACTGCGAGCGCAATACGGTGCAATGCGCAGTAACCCGGAGCAGAGAAAGCCGCTTAGATATACGGGGTTTGCAAGTCCGTGCAACGCCTGTTGGATCACTCGTAATGAGATGAGGTCAGCGGTTCCAGTCCGCTCGTCGGCTCTCTTTTTCCTGCGAATCCTGTAGAAAGCTGACGGCCCTTACTCAGTACATATCCTCGACGCGTTTCCGGTGAAGGAGGGGAGACCCTCTAGCTGAGCCAAATCGGATTGCGTATACTCCGCACTGAGCCCACTTGGGTGCTCGGTGCGTCCGTACATCATATCTACTCCACGCGAACCCACAACTATCGTTACAGTATCACCGTGCTGCTGCAGGAGGGTTCCACAGAGATGCACATACGTCCCATTAGTCCTGGCGAACTCGATCAATTTGTCGCTGCCGGAGGCTCCCCAGAACACCGCGAAGAAGTCAGATGGTACCTGCGGAGCATGTTCGCGGCCGGCTCCATGCGCCCGGAGTGGTGTTTCGTCGCTGAGGAGGTAGGTGTTCGGCCGCTCGGGAGGGTCGCCTTCTGGGCTTTGCCTGGCACGGGGAAGCCCTTCGCCCTGGTGTTGCTGGACATTCCCTGGGATAGCGAATACATGGGTATGGGCACGTGTCTGCTTGAGGCCGTCCATGACGAGGCGCGGAGGCTTGGCACAAAGGAGATCGAGCATGTTATCGATAACCCGCCCATGCGGCCCCAGTTCCAATATCACCAGGAGAAGCGCGTAGCGCTACTTCAGAGCGTCGGGTTCTCCCTCAAGCGCGAGACGGATCGGTTCGAGTGGCCGGGAGGGAAGCCTCCTGTAGGTGCCGATCGGCTGTCATTCCGTACACTGGAGGAGGTGGGGGAGGAGGCCTTCGTCGACACGATGAAGAGGGTCTCCGAGGGGACATTCGACCGCCAGATCCGCGAGGAGCGCGAGAGACTCGGCCCGCAAGAGGCAGCGCGCGAGTTCTTTGAGGATGCGCGAAGGGTAGAGCATGATCCCTCTTGGTGGCGGCTAGCCTACAGCAGGCAGGACGGTGATCTCGTGGGTCTGGTCATGCCGGCGGCGCCTCCCGGCTTCTTGACGCTCTTCTACGTGGGTGTTGTGCCAGAGATGAGAGGACGGGGGTACGTCGACGACCTACTCGCTGCCAGTACCGCAACGCTCCTCGATGCTCGAACGAAGGATCGCGACGAGAAAGCCCTGCGGGCTGACACGGACGTGACTAACGTGCCGATGGCTGCCGCCTTCGAGCGGGCAGGGTGGGCGAGGTTCGCCAAGAGGCGAGAGTTCAGTGTAGATCTTGAGTAGTTCCTGACCTCGTCTCCATGCTCTCAGGTGTCACGAATCTCACTCGGATGATCCCCAGTAGGGTTGGCCGAATACCCTTAGGAGGTTGGGAAAAGTCTTGTCAGTAAGTATCTGTAGCAAGCCGAGCAAGCTCGTCGAGACGACCTAAGGTCTCGCCCTCGGATTGGGTCGGCAGGCCGAGCAGGAGCGGCTCCACTCCCGACCATGGGTATGCTTGCAAGTCGGATGGCAGGGCGGGAGTGACACCATTCTGACACCACCGGGAACGCAATACGGTGCAACACGGGGCAAGACGCTTGGAGTACCGCCGAGCTCGTTGCTTCGCATTCGGCAGCGCGGGTGCACGGAAAATGCTCGTGACTTTCGTCATACGGAACTCAGGAGGCTCATCACTACCAGGTCCCCCGACACTCCCCTACACTCATGCAGGCAATGCGACAAGAGGAGATGCGATGTTTTCAGGAGCGGGAGAACGAGAGAGATATTCGAAGACGCCCACCTACCCCGACTTGGCCGGCAAGGTCGCGGTAGTCACGGGTGGGTCGGGTGGTATCGGAGCGGCTACCTGCCGGTTGCTCGCCGCTAACGGCGTGAAGGTTGCGATCAACGGCCGCGACGAGGCCAAGATAGGTGCCATGGTCGATGTGATCCGATCGGCGGGCGGCGAGGCACTCGGGGTGGCTGCAGACTGCACCGACCTCGCCTCGGTCGAGCGGATGCGTAAGCACACGGAGGAAGAGCTTGGCCCGGTAGAAGTAGTGGCCGCTTTCGCAGGGGGTGGTAGGGCCCGCCCCGGACCGCTTGCGCAGACAACCGAGAAGGAGTGGCGCTCGACCGTCGACGCCAACCTCACCGTCACCTTCTTGACACTCAAGAGCTTCTTGCCCGGAATGATCGAACGCGGAGGCGGCTCGATCGTGACCATGGCCTCAAGCGCGACCCGCTTCTCGACCGGCGCGCCCACCCCCTATGCCGCCGCCAAGGCGGGGGTGATCGTGCTTACCCGCGAGGTCGCAAGCGAGGTCGGAGCGCACGGCGTACGAGTCAACTGCCTGGCCCCTCATACGGTGCTAGTCGAGCGCACGCGCCGCTTCATGCCCGACGAACAGCAGCGGCGGATTGCCGCGGAGATACCGCTAAGACGGCTGGGGACCCCTGAGGACGTGGCTCTGGCCACCCTCTTTCTTGCCTCCGAGAGCTCCTCCTGGATCACGGGCGTAACGCTCGATGTCGCGGGAGGAAAGGTCACCTAGGATCCTTGTGTCGTTTGAACTAAGGAGGAGAGATGGTCCGGGTGATCGGCAACGAAGAGCTTCCTAACAGTGGTAGTGTGTACACGTTTGAGGGCCACCTCTACAGTGACGTGGATATCTCGTTCTTCCTTTCGGACACTGCTTCCGGTAAGGGACCGGACCTGCACAAGCACCCATACGATGAGGTCTTCGTGGTGCAAGAGGGTGAGCTCACCTTTACGGTAGGAGAGAACACCGTCGAGGCTACCAGCGGCGAGATCGTGATTGCTCCGGCAGGCGCGCCGCACAAGTTCGTCAACTCCGGTACCGGAAGAGCCCAGCACATCGACATCCATACTAGCGGACGTATGGTCACGGACTGGCTCGAAGGCTAGGAAGTAAGGTTACGAAAACCGCTTTCTTGATGGTGAAGATTTCTGATAGATGATCACTGCTTACACCATGCACTACGCATGCCGGTTGCGGTCCGGTCAGATTCGGAGCAGCGTGCATTGGCCGTTGAATTGGCACCGTTCTGATACCACCGCGAACGCAATACGATGCAACGCAGGGCAAGGCAGGGCAAAGGAAGTGCCCCAAATACGCGGTATTTGCAACCCTGCGCAAGCCCTTGCAACACGTGATGGATCACTCGTAAAGAGGAGAGGTCAGCGGTTCGAGTCCGCTCGTCGGCTCTCTATCTTCTTAGACCCTGCGCAGTAAACATCGTTGAGCAAGATGGGTACCGATGCTCATATTCGTGTCGACAGTTTGGCAACTACGCTGCCGACGAAGCGTCTCCCGCTTGCTCTGTACGCAGCTTGCCGCTTCCCAGTTGGCTATGGTCGCCGGCGGTTATGCCCTTGCAGCGTACGCTTAACGATCTCGCTACGCATACTTAACAGAATCATTACATAGCACTACCGTTGCCTGTTGCGAGCTCCGAACCCCAGAGTCCATACTAGAGACAGCAAAGCGCTGCACTACAGGGTAGGAGAGGGAGAGACGCAAAACGAGAAGTCTGTCAAGTGAAGGAGGAGAAGAGAAACCTCGGCCTCAGCAAGAGATCATACTGAGTTTGGAATACCGACAGGGAGGACACGAGGAGTGGTTTTGAGCTCCAGAGAGATGGTCTGCAAGCTGGTCGCCGAATCCTTCAAGGTCATAGACCTGAGCCACACCCTAGAGGGGGACATCCCGGCCTACCCGACACACGCCCGCTTCGGCAAAACCCTCTACGAGTCCTACGAGTACGGCGACGCCGCCCTTCATTACGGCCTCACTATGAGCGAGCACACGGGCA
>CADDZK010000196.1 GCA_902812425.1 Actinomycetota bacterium | reverse complement strand
CGCGAGGCTAGGGCTTAGGGCGAGGGCACTCAACCAGTACAGGATCTGTGAGCAGATACTCTCTCAGGAGTATGGCATGTCCCCTTCTCCTGAGACCTCTTCCCTCTACTCGAGCCTCCTCAGAGACGAGAGTGCCTGAGCACCGATAGACCTCGCCCCGAAACCGCCTGTGCGGTCCAGGGACGATCTCTTTACCGCATCACAAACACACTTTTGGCGGTACGTCGGACCTGGGCGACCGGTGTGCCGTAAGGAGCGGTTGAGCCCACAAGCAGCTTGCCATTCGTTACGGTCGAGTGCTATCTCGGATACGGTGCGGCGTGTCCTGATTCGATCAGCGCGGTGGTCACGTCCGTGCCGTCTTCCAGCTCTATATCGGCGACATAGCGTCCGAAGGTGGTTATGTCCCTCTCCGTCGCGATCCTGCACCTCGTTCCTTCGGGGAGGAGCTCGGCGAGGAAGTCCCTGGACGCCTTCCCGAGCTCCCTCTCCTCGGGTGGGCCTGAGAACAGCTCGGGCGCGTTCGCTCCCCTGAGCCGGATCATCCTGTAAGCGTATTCGTCGAGCCCTAAAGAGGCGAGAACGTAGACCGTATCGCCGTCTACGACGCGCTCGATCACCGCGCGGTATGGACCGTACGGGACGCTCAGGCTGTCGGGCCATTCCTGGAACTGGATGGGTTTGCTCATGGTCTTGCTCCTGTTCGGGATCTCGGCGACCCCCGTCTTTGATGCCGCTCCATCCTCAGAGCATGCGCCGGGTTCTCGTTGGTCTCTCTTCGGTACAGACGATCATCCCTCTCGCTAGGTTATTACAATCGTGGTCGTCAGCCACACGTAGATCTCGAAGTCGCCACCGCGTCTGCCGTCGCCGGAGGGTCGCCTTATTCCGAACTCGTCCCGTTGATCGCCGAACGTGTCACCGTCCAGGTACACGTCGGGCGCTCCCCTCGCCGTTATGAAGCTGCCCTTCAGCGTCAGGCGTGCGGGTATCCGCCTGGTGATGTTGCCCATGATATTGAGTGCGTTGGTGAAGCTCTCCTCGAAGGCCGGACCCCAGGCGATGGTCTTCCCGCCGGGATCGAGGTTGCCCCTGAGAACGAGCGGCTGGAAGCCGACTATCTGATCTACGTGGAAGAAGCCTCTCTCATCGTTGGTGATCGGCCAGGGTAGGTCAACGGTGACGAAGCACGTGGCAGGGTTGACTGTCTTCGGCTCAATTTCGCGGTCGAAGTTGATGCGCAGCCCGCGCATGAATTCTTCCACCGGCAGCTCGCTATCGTTGCGCAGCGGTCTTCCGTCGCTTATCTTCAGCACCTCAACGACGTGGAAACCCTTGTCTGTGGGATCGGCGCCCCTCTGACATAGCTGGTCAATGGCCTCCTGGACCGTCGATGTCTCGGCCAGAAATTCGCAGTTCGTCGGGTCGTAGGAGACGTGTTTGGCCTGGGCTCTGTTGAGGGTGGCCGTGAAGGCGAAGGAGGTGGGCCCGCGGGTCCGGTTCCCGGAGGCGTCATCCAGAGTGGCTCGCACCCGCTGGACAGGGGTATCGGGATCCAGCGCCCACTTGGTAGTGGCTACGCCCTGGCCGTTGGTCTGGACCGCCTCATCTCCCAGGGTGCCGTTGCCCTCTTCCACCTTGAAAGATACCTGCGCTCCCTCGACAGGGCCGCAGTCGTTGACGACGAGGACTTCCAGCGGGTCGAGATTGTCCACGTCGTCGGGCGAGACGTGTTGCCCGTCGCCGCTCAGGTAGTAGAGGCTGCTCAGGTGGGAGAGCGTCTCTATGGCCGTCTGGACCGTCGTCTCGTCGTCCTCCTTGAGGATCTCGCAGTCGCCCGGATCGTAGGCGACCTGCGAGGCCATGCTGAGGTTGGCGCTGAAGTGGACAGGGAGGTGCAGGGTATCTTCCTCGACGTCGAGGAGCGTCGCCCTCACCCGCTGGCTCAGCTTTGTTGCGTCATTGTCAAGCGTCCACCTGCACGATGCCATTCCTTCGGCGTCGGTCAAGACGATAAGGCTCTTCCCGCCGTTCTCGCCCGTGATCGCGCCGTCTTCGCTCTTGAGGATGCCGTCAGAGTCGAGGACCTCGAACTCGACCCGAACTCCCTCAACGGCCCATTGCCCGTTTGCCACGCCGACCCTGAGCGGCTCTGGCAACTCATCGCCCGGCATGGCCTCCTGCCCGTCGCCGCCGAGGTAGAAGAAGCCGGTGAGGTCCGTAAGCTGCGGGAACAGGTTGCGGCAGTCGTGCAATACGGTTAGCCGGTCCTCTCCTGTCTTCGCGACGATAGCCAGGGCGCATAAGCTGTGCCTGATACCCTGGGGTTGAACGGCGGCGGGGCCGGAGTCCGGGTCATCAGGATCGATACGAGGCCACTCGACGTCGCCCGTCGCGGTGCGCGCGGGGATCAGCCAGTAGTCGCCCGCCCTGTACTCACCGGGAGAGATCCTGACCTCGACGCCGTCTTCGAGCTCCGTCCAGTCGTCCGTGAGCTGCACCCCGTTCTCCGTCGCATCGGTCTGCTGGTCCCAGCGCCGCAGCTTGGGATGCAGCGCCGGATCTATGGTCGGCGGGGTCTGCCTTACCGTGATGGTGCGGCGCGCGTGGTCCACGGGCTCGCTGATCTGCAGGAGTGCCCTGTACTCTCCCCTGAGCTCGGTGTCGTCGTCCACCACCTCGACCCACTGGCCGTTCGCAAAGCCGAGGAACTCGTCGCGGCCTGTGTCTTTGACGGTGATCTCCCTGTTTTCGACGTCAACCTGCTCGATGCCCGTGGCGACGGACCCGTTGTCGCGCGACCACTTGAAGCGGGCCGTGGCCCTGTTGCCGCCCCTGTGAACCTCGACGCGGTAGAGCTGGTTCTCGAGTCGCTCGTAGCCGCCGCCAGGGGGGATCTCGCACGGTCCCGCGGCGCCGCTCTCTTCCTGTGCCTGCGCACTCAGGGTGCCGGTGGGCGGCCCGCCCTGCTCATCGAGCGCCGCTTCGCCGCTGCTGCACAGGGTGTCCAATATCTCTACCGCCCGGGGCGAGGTCTTCTCGAGCTCCTGTTCTTCGGCCTTGCTCTTATTCGGCTTGTCCCGCAGCTCGGCGTATCCGGCCAGGAGCTTGGCGTCTTCCTCCGCCAGGTCGAGCGCCGTCACCTTCGCCTGCCAGATGGTCTGCTTGCGGGTCGTGGTGTCGGGCCCGCCGAGCGCCACCTCGCGTATGTGGTCGTCGTCGAGGTGCGTGACGTGCCGCTCCCAGACGTCGAGGTAGGCGAGACCAGCCCTGAAGTCCCCGTTCTCCCCTGTCATCCACCCCGTCAGGTCGTCTTCTGAGGGCGCATCCGGCTGCTCCTCGTAGGGGAGAGGGCCCTCGTTGACGCACAGGATGCCGTCGACGTAGATGTGGCCCTCTCCTATAGAGAGCGTCCCGCCTGTGGCCGTAATCTCGAATCCCGTCGCCGCGCCGTCCTGGCCTATCGGGGTACCCCTCGGGCCGATCACGTCCTCCGTCCCGCTCTGCGCGCGGTGCTGGTGAATGTCCTGCTGCTCGTTCCACTCCGAGTCGAGCTGCACGCGGCCCTGTTGCATGAGCACGCCGCTGTAGCGTTTCTTCGGATCGAAGGTCTGTCGGCTGAGGTCCGCCTTCATGAGATGTCCTCCTCTTTCACGTCGCGTACAACACCCCGGCCTCAAGACCGAAGCGCAGGTACTCTTCGAGCCTCGCGCGCAGGTTCGCCTCGCGCTGGGGCGCATACAGGTCGTGGAAGGCTCCCATCTCCGACTCGTCGTCGGCACCGCGACGAATCTCCTGTGCGCACAGGCGGCTGAGCTGGCAGTATCCAGGATCCCCGTAACGCAGCGAGGTGAACTGCGGCCTGATCGTTCCGGCCTCAGCCTCGCCTTCGGGATGGCAGCGGTGCCGGCGCGGAACCTCGGAGCTCGGCGGCAGGAACGAGAAGCGCACGCAGCCCTCCTGCTTTCTGCGGGCCGTCACCCTCCCGAGGAAGATAGTGTTCGACCCGAGATCGAGCACCTCCGTGTTCACGCGGCCGATGACAGTGCTGTTCCTGATGTTCAACCGTCCTCCCGGACCGTTCCTCGCGGCATATGCCACGTTGCCTATGTCCGTCGCGTCGATGATGCTGTCCGTGATGCGCGTCTCGCCGCCGGCTTCGATGCGTATCCCGCCCAGGATGCAGCTATCTATCTCGACCTCGGCGCTCTCCGACTCGACCCTCAGGCTCGGCTCCGAGCCCTGACGGCTCTCGCCGTCCTGGTGCAGCGCTAGCCCTGGCACGAGCGTGCAGTGCACGAGCCGCACTCGCCGCAGCCCGCCGCTGAACCTCAACGCGCCCCCCGAGATGAGCAGGCCGCCCAGCGTGACCTCCGCGTCGACTTCACCCTCTATCTCGAGCTCACCGCCGAGGACGATGGAGGGGCGGTGACCGTCTGCGGCCTGCACGATTAGGCTCCTGGTCCGACCCACGTTTATCTTCGACGGCGGCGCCTCGTAGCGTCCGCTGTCGAGGATCTCGACGACGCCGCCTTCGGCGCCGAGAGCCGTCAGGGCTTCCTGGAGGCCGGGATGGGCCTCCTCCCTGGCCGCCGCTGTGAGCGTGGGCTCCTCGTCGCGGCCTAGCTGTTGGATCGCAGCCCGCACCTCGGGCATCGCCACGCGCTCTACTCTTTGCGACTCCGTGCGGATCGAGGCCGCGCGGTCGTACTCCCCGCCGCCCATGTCTGCGCTGAAGGCGTAGTGATAGGTCACGAGAAGACGCGCGAGGATGAACCCCTGCGGCGGCTCCACGGAGAAGAAGATGCGGCCGAGGAAGGGGTCAACGGAGATCCCGTGCTCAGGCTCGTGGGCCCATCCGCCGTCTTCTCTATCGTCCAGATTGCACGAGGCGACGAGATCGGGGCCGTATTCCTCGACCTTGAGGTCGGTCCCGTCCCTGTAGACGCCGACGAGCGAGATGCTCTTCTCGGGACCGTAGTACGACTCTAGGTACTCGCGCAGCACCCTGCGGCTGATGGGCATGGGCACGTTGAGCTGCCTTGAGATCCTTGCGATGTCGGCTTCGGGTTCCGGGTTGGTGAAGAGCTGCGTATCCTTGCCAAGAGGGTCGAACAGGAAGCGGTTGCCGTCGAGCCTGACGGCGGGGGAGAGCGTGAGGGGGTAGGCGGGAAGCCGCCACAGGAAGATACCGACGCTCGGGATGTTGTACAGCCCGCGCCCGCTCGCGATGTGGCGCACGTCCGCCGTGTGGGCTACCTCGTCGAATGGGGTATCTATGTACTCGAGCGGCTCCCAGTCCCTGAGGTCGGGCGAGTAGAGGTTGGAGAGGCGCACGTGGTTCATGTGCTGCGTGGTCGCGAGATATCTGAAGAACTCGACGGCGTGGGCGGGCCAGCCGGTCGCGTCGCGGGCGAGCCCCTCCAGGATGGCGGCGGTCCCCTTGCGCCTGCGGTATGCGACGGTGTTCGCGACCTGCGCGCGCCGGCTCGCCGCCTCCTTGAGGTCGTGCAGCCCCCCGACGCCGACGAGGTCGCCGATGTAGGGTACGACCCACTCCGCGCACGTCTCGATAAACTGGTCGTCGTAGAGCTGCGCGAGCTCCTCCTCGAGAACGCCGACTTCTGTGGCGATGATCGAGAGCAGCGACTTGAGGGGGAGGTTCCCTTCGAGACCCTCGGCGCGTCCCTCCGCGTCCCTGATGCGATGGACGGCCGGCAGAAGGTCGTAGAGCTTGTCCTGGCTCATGAGATCACCTCCAGGCTCTGGGGGTCGAGCGTGAGTAGCTCGGCGGGGAGAACGTCGCCGTCCTCCTCACCGGGTCGCGTCACGTCGGCCTCGATGAAGGGCAGCGGCTGCTCCTCTCCTACCTCCTTCGGGACGCGGTAGAGCTCGTCCACGTCCACCATCACGACGCCTGGAACGGCCTGTATCGCGGCGACGACCTCGCTCAACGCGACCCCCTGGCCGAAGGAGCGGGCGTCGAACCCGAACTGCTCCATCAGCGCAGCCTCGACCGCGGCCTCTACCCGCTCGGGTATAAAGTCCGGGTCTGTCCTCAGCTTCGCGGTGATCCCGAAGAGCGCCGGTCTGTATGCTTCGACCCTCAGGGGCAGGTGCCTGTCGCCCACGGCTCGAAGCGCCCCTATGAGGTTCTGAAGGAGATCTCCTCCCACCTCCCTGCCTGCGGGGGCCGCCACCGTAACGAGCACCTCGCGGGTCTCGCCGGTCCAGACCCAGGTGGCGAGCGCCTTGGCTATGCCTGCGTAGGCGCGGGCGAAGTCCTCGTAGTCGCGCAGCGAGACGACGCGGTCGAGGGTGAGCACGGTGAGCGGCGCGTTGAGGCGGGCTTCGTCCTGCGACTCGGGGTCGTCGGCCCCGGACGCTGCCAGCGGGTTGTGTGCGCTGCGCACGCCGAGGATGGGCGTCAGCAGCAGGCTCAACTGCTCGGCCCTGACGAGGCCTTCTATCCCTATTCCCTTGCGGTACGCCGCGCGCACGTTCTCCCTGCCCGTGGGGAGGCGCGCCCCCGAACGGCCGTCGCCGAACTGCACCGTGGTCCTGCCCGCTTCGTCAAGGCGGGTGGTGTAGACACGCTCCTCGGGGCCGCGCCCGTACAGGGCGGGTACCTCGTGCCACTCGATGTCGTCCACGCGCACCTCGAGCGTCGACTCCGTCCCGCTCGGCGTCGGCGCGGAGGTATAGGTCAGAGGCGACTCGCGCAACACGAAGCGCTGGAAAGGCGTCGAGGCGTCGCCGCTTCCAAGGACCTCCTGCCTGCTCTCGCCGTGCGTGGCGTGCGCGACGTTGGCGTGGATGGCCAGGGTGTCGCGCCGGTAGGAATGGGCCAGGTCCGCACTCAGTCGGAGCTTCGTCAGGCCGTCTTCTAGAACCGCTTCGAGCAGGGTCACCGGCTCGCTCCTCTGCTCGCCGCTACCCGCGTCTTCACCGGTGAAGATCAGGGTCCGTCCTGCGGCAAGGTCGTCCACCCTGTGGTCGAGGAGGACTTCGTCTCCTTCTACAGGCTCAACGAGAGGATACTCGGCGATCTCCAGCGGCTCGCTCTGGGCGAAGACGACTGTGTCGCGGCGTCCCTCGCTGAACTTCTCGACCAGGTTCTCGCCCCTCAGCTCCAGGCGCGTGGTCTTCGCGGTTAGCGTGAAGTCCGTCTGGGACGCCTCCTCCAGCGTCTCTACCTGGTAGACCTCCTCGTAGCTGGGCCTGCTGAGAACGACCCAGCTCCCCTGTGTGATCCGCTGGTAGGTAGCGTCGAGATATACGGTGTCGTCCGAGGAGAGCTCGAAACCGGGCCACTCCGTGTCGGTGTTTGTGGGATTCCTCCCCAGGTAGCCCTCCTTGATGCTGTCGGGCATGGAGCGCCAGTCGGGGGCGTTGTGCCCGAAGAGCGCGGCCCTCTGGCGGAGCGCGTAGGCCCTAGGCTCCCGCGCGGGCAGGATGGTCCTTCCAAACCTCCTCCACCCCAGCCCTCGCTCCCAGGTAACCCTGGTACGGTCCGCCTCGGGGTCTGCCGTGACGGACTTCAGGCGCCTGAAGTCCCAGTTCTCGTTGCCGGCGGCGGCCTCGCGCTCGGCTCCGACGAGGAGCAGGCCGTCGCCGGGTGAGTCCGTCTGGGACGCCTCCTCCAGCGTCTCTACCTGGT
>CADDZK010000195.1 GCA_902812425.1 Actinomycetota bacterium | reverse complement strand
CTCCATCTATTTCCAGGACGTAACAGGGCGCAGACGGACCGAAGAGACCCTGGCCTTCCTGGCCGAGGCGAGCGAGGTGCTCGCCTCCTCGCTCGACTACAGGACGACGCTTGCCAGCGTGGCCCGCCTCTCGGTCTCGAGCCTCGCCGACTGGTGCGCCGTCGACATCGTGGCCGACGACGGGTCCCTGGAGCGCCTCGCGGTCGAGCACCCGGATCCCGAGAAGATCGAGCTGGCCTACAGGCTCGAAGAGCGTTACCCGCCAGACCCCGACGCCCCTGGCGGGGTTCACCACGCGATCAGGACCGGCCAGTCGCAGATGATGTCCGACATACCCGCTGACCTGATAGAGGGGGCGGCACACGACGAAGAGCACAGGGATATTCTCAAGAAACTAGGGCTGAGATCTTACATGGTGGTGCCGCTCGTGGCGCGCGGGAAGACCCTTGGCGCCATCACCTTCGTGACGGCCGAGTCGGGCCGCACTTATACAGAGGCCGACCTCGAGCTGGCCGAGGAACTGGCCCACAGGGCGGCCCTGGCCGTGGACAACGCCTGGCTCTACGAGGAGGCCCAGAGGGAGATCGCGGAGCGCCAGTTCGCCCAGGAGGAGCTGCGGGGATCGAGGGACGAGCTCGAGATCATACTGCGCGGCGTGGCCGACGGCATTACTGCCCAGGATGCGAGCGGAAGGCTGTTCTACGCTAACGAGGCGGCGGCGAGGATGTCAGGCTACCCGTCGGCGAGGGCCTTCGTCGACGCGCCACCCGGAGAGGCGTTGAGCAAGTTCGAGATACTGGACACGGAGGGCCATCCCTTCCCCGCCGAGTATCTGCCGGGACGGAGGGTGCTCAGGGGCGAGGAGGCCGCCGAAGAGGTCGTGCGGTTCCGGGTGCTTGAGACGGGCGAAGAGCGGTGGGCCGTGGTAAGGGCGACCCCGGTCTTCGGTGATAAGGGCCAGGTTCGCATGGCGGTCAGCATCTTACAGGACATAACAGAGCAGAGACGCATCCAGCAGGAGCGGGCCCGCCTCGCCGCCATAGTAGAGTCCTCGGAGGACGCCATAATCAGCAAGACCCTGGATGGCGTAATCACGACCTGGAACAGGGGAGCGCAGAGGATATACGGCTACTCCAAGGAGGAGGCCGTAGGACAGAATATCTCCATCCTGATCCCGCCGGAGAACCCCGACGAGCTTCCGGGGATCCTCGCGAGGCTGAGACGAGGAGAAAAGATAGAGCACTACGAGACCGTACGGGTGACCAAAGACGGCAGGAGGTTGAATATCTCACTCACCATCTCCCCTATCATAGACTCCGCCGGCAACGTAACCGGGGCCTCGACGATCGCCCGTGACATCACCGAGCGCAAACGGGCCCAGGATGCTCTGCAAGAGATCAGAGAGGCCGAGCGCCGCAGGCTGGCCCGCGACCTGCACGACGGTCCCTTGCAAGATTTGGCCTATACCACGGCGGCCATGGGGCTGATGATGCTCAACGCCAAGGACACGAGTTTCGAGGGAGAGCTGCAAGGGGTGATCGACGCCGTCAGGCGCGCCGCCAGGGGGCTGCGCGACGTTGTCAACGACCTGCGTCTGGAGCAGGATCGACCCTTGCCCAAGCTGGCCGAGTCCCTGGTGCGAATGAACCGGGCGATGGCCAGGGGCCGCGAGATAAACCTCGAGGTGGCCGATGATTTCCCCGACGTCCCACTGGGAGAGATCGGAACCCAGATGTTGCGTATAGTCCAGGAGGCGCTCACCAACGCCAGGCGCCACTCGGGGGCGACGAGAGTTCTTGTGAACCTGAAGTCTGAAGGGGGAGATCTGATAGTAGAAGTCTCCGATGACGGGCAGGGATATGGTCAGGCTACGATCCCCGGTGTCGGCCTGAGCAGCATGCGCGAGCGGGCCACCGCCATCGGCGGTGAGCTGGAGATCGAGAGCGAAGTCGGGCGCGGAACTAGGGTGCGCCTACGGGTCTCTCCACCACAGGAGGTATAGGGTGGAAGACCTCGCAAGCAGGGTCCGCGTAATGCTGGTCGAGGATCAGGCGGACTTCAGGCACCTCATGACGATCCTGCTCGGAAGGCAGCCGGATCTCGAGCTGGTAGCCCAGGCCGAATCGCTGGCCGAGGCGCGTATGCACGCGACGAACACGAAGATCGACGTGGCCGTCCTCGACCTGGGCCTGCCCGACGGCACGGGAACGGACCTCATCGCGGACCTGCGCGGGACCGACCCTGAGACGGCCGTGCTCGTCCTCAGCGCCAGCCTGAACCCCGGCAGCCTCGCTAAGGCCTCGGAAGCCGGCGCGGACGAGATACTGGACAAGTTCGCCGACCTGGAGGAGGTCGTCGAGACCATAAGACGCCTCGGGGACTGCCGGACGCCCTGAGCGCTCTTATGCGTACAGGGCGATAAATTTCTTGGCGTAGTACCTGGCCCAGTTGGCGCCGGGGGCGACGAGGGGTTGCTCGTTGGCGACGAGGACGAGCATGTGGACGAGCTCGCTCTTGGTGAAGCTGGCGTCGAGGAGCGCACCGAGCCTCTCCCGCAGGTAGTCCGCGTACCACAGCGGCCACTCGGGGTCGGCACCGTCGGTCTCGATGTAAGCCTGGTGGTGGGCCTCACCAACCTCGTGGAAGAGACCCTCAAGCTGGCCGCCAAGATCCATCTCTGCCATCTCATCCTCCATCACGTAACTTATGTATCACACACAAGTATATTCCCCGCCCGAAGGCCACACAACCGGGCCTGAGGTCTCGGGAGCGCCGTCTTCCGCGCTGATAAACTCATCTCAGGCCAATGAGACGGGAGAGAAGATGTCGGGGCCGAACACCTCGGGGGAAGAGGATCTCAAGAGGCGCAACCACGAGCTCTCGGTGCTCAACGAGATCGCCCGCGAGCTCAACCGCTCCGTGGAGCTCGGCGAGGCGCTAGGGTTCACGCTCTCGCAGGTCGCCGAGCTTCTGGGGTTGCGTACGGGTTGGATCTGGCTGATTGACGATTCCTCTCCCGAGCCCTACCTCGCCGCGGCCCGCAACCTGCCTCCGGCCCTCGCAGACGACCCGCGTCGCATGGACGGCTCGGGCTACTGTTACTGCCTGGACACCTACAAGAGAGGCGATCTGAGCGGCGCGGCCAACGTCAACGTCCTTACCTGCAGCCGCCTCGATGGCCTTGTGGACGGCACCGGTGGCCTGCGCTACCACGCAAGCATCCCACTCTACGCCGGGGAGAAGAAGCTTGGCGTCATGAACGTCGCGAGCCCTCAGTGGAGGGGACTCTCGCCCGAGGACCTGCAACTCCTCTCCACCATTGGAGACCTGCTCGCCATCGCCGTCGAGAGAGCCCGCCTCTTCGACCGCAGTGCCAGGCTCGGCGCCGTCGAGGAGCGCAACCGCCTGGCGCGGGAGATCCACGACACCCTCGCCCAGGGGCTCACGGCCACGGGCCTCCAGCTGGAGTCTGCAGAGGCCTTCCTCGACGACGAATCTACCGCGGAGCGCGCCCGCGAACCGCTGCGCCGCGCCCTCGCGCTCACCCGCTCGAACCTGGAGGAGGCCCGCCGGTCGGTCCTCGACCTGCGCGCCGCCCCGCTCGAAGGCCGCTCTTTGCCGGAAGCCCTCAGGACCCTCACAGGCCGTTGGGAAGCCGAGACGGGTGTGGCAACCCGGTTCCGGTCCGTGAACGGTGGCCGCCCGCTCCCACCGAGGGTCGAGGTCGCACTCTACCGCGTCTGTCAGGAGGCCCTGACCAACGTCGTCCGCCACGCAAGCGCGGGGCGCGTTACGGTCAGGCTCGTGGCCACGCCGGGAGCGGTGCAACTCATCGTAGAGGACGACGGCCGCGGCTTCGACCCCTCCCGCGTTCCGGCAGACAGGCACGGCATCGTCGGCATGAGAGAGAGGATACGGATGCTCGGCGGCTCCCTGAAGATGGAGAGCGGCCCCGGCGAGGGTACGCGCGTCGAGGTTACGGTGCCGCTCGAAGGGTTGCAGGGTGGATAGGGTCAGGCTCCTCGTCGCCGACGACCACCCGATGCTGCGCGAGGGTCTCGTCGCCGTGCTCGGCACCCAACCGGACTTCGAGGTCGTCGGCGAGGCCGCAGACGGCGACGAGGTAGTCAGGCTCGCAATGAGCCTGGACCCGGATGTGATCCTGCTCGACCTCGAGATGCCACTTACGGACGGCGTCGAGGCCCTGGAGAGGCTGCGCGACGCAGGCTCGCGCGCACGCACCATCGTCTTCACGGCCTACGACACCGACGAGAGGATCCTCGGCTCCCTGCGCGCGGGCGCCCGCGGATACCTGCTCAAGGGAGCCTCCAGGCAGGAGATCTTCGGCGCCATCCGCACCGTCCACTCAGGCGGCTCCCTACTCGAACCGGCAGTCACGGACAGACTGCTGGAGCGCATAGACGGCGACCAGAAGATCCCGCCGAACCGCCGCCTCACCCCGAGGGAGCTCGAGGTGCTCACGCTCCTCGCCCGCGGCCTCAAAAACGCCGAGATCGCAGATCGCCTCTTTATCTCGGAGCGGACGGTCAAGTTCCACGTCGGCTCCATCCTCGCCAAGCTCGAAGCGAAGAACAGGACGGAGGCGGCCAGGATCGCCGTCCGGCGCGGGCTCGTTGAAACCCCGTAGTCCACACCTCTCTACGCCGTCCGACGCCGTGAGCGATTTTCCAACAGCAAGGGAGATGAAGCACGATGAACTTATCGAACTCTCCATGACGGAGCGTCCCCACCTGTACCAAGGTACAGGCCGAAAACCGTCCGTCCTGACGTTTCATGAACCACGTCAGAGAGATACATTGTATTCAAAATGACCAGGAGGCACGCGAAATGACCGGAGAATCATCACATCATACGGCGCTCATCACAGGCGCCTCCCGCGGCCTCGGCCTGGCGCTCGCGCGCTCTCTGGCCGAAGATGGGTGGGCCCTGATCATCGACGCCCGCGGCGAGGACACCCTGGAGAGCGCCCGCGCGGAGCTGGCCGAACACACGAGCGTCGCCGCCATCGCAGGAGACGTGACCGACCCGGAGCATCGGGCTGCGATGGCTGGGGCGGCGCGTGAGGCCGGCGGTCTGGACGCGCTGGTGAACAACGCGAGCATCCTGGGCCCCAGCCCGCAGCCGGAGTTGCTCGATTACCCGCTAGAAGTACTCGAAGAGGTCTACAGGACGAACGTGATCTCACCCCTCGCGCTCATCCAGGCCGTCAGGGACGAGTTGAAAGAGGGAGCGCGCATCATCAACGTTACGAGCGACGCCGCCATCGAGCCGTACGAAGGCTGGGGTGGATACGGATCGAGCAAGGCCGCCCTGGAACAGCTCTCGAACATCCTCGCAGCGGAGAACCCCGGGCTGCGCGTCTACCGCGTGGACCCGGGCGACATGCGTACGAGGATGCACCAGGAAGCTTTCCCCGATGAGGACATCAGCGACCGTCCGCTCCCGGAAGAGAGCGTGCCTGGCTTCGTAAAGCTCCTTACGGGCGACCTGCCGAGCGGACGCTACGAGACCCGCGCGCTCGTCGCGCGGGCGACCACCGAGGACTAGTAAAGGGACAGGATGTTCAGCACGGAACTCGCAGAGATCGTTCTGATCGTTGAGGACGTAGAGAGGTCGGCCCGCTTCTACGGGGAGATCGTCGGCCTCGAGCCTGAGAACGAACCTGAAGACGACTGGGCCTGGTTCTGGGCGGGCGAGCCAGGCAGGGCGCAGCGCGTGGCCCTCCACAGGGGCCCCCTGCTCTTCGAAGAGCATTCCCCGCTTCCAGAAGGAGAGCGCTGGGGAAAGGTGCACTACGCCTTCAACGTCCCCCGCGAGAAGCTCGAAGGGGCCGTGGATCACGTCCGCGAGCACGGCTGCGAGGTCTACGGACCCGTCTACTTCGACTGGATGGAGGCCCTCTCTTACTACTTCTACGACCCCGACGGGAACCTGCTCGAGTTCTGGTCCCCGAACCCCACGGAGCCCTGGAGGACTCATGAAGGCTAAAGGACTGGTATGGCTCGGTACACGCACCCGGAACTTCGACGACACGGTTAGATTCTTTGGAGAGACGCTGGGCCTTCACGCGGCGCACGAGAGACCGGACTTCGCCATCTTCCGCCTTCCCAACGGTGACAGCGTCGAGGTGTTCGGCCCCGGTGACACCGACCACGAGCACTTCACTACGGGCCCTGTCGTCGGTTTTCTGGTAGACGACGTCAGGGAAGCGCGGGCGGATCTCGAGGAGGCAGGGGTCTCCTTTATCAGTCCCGTTCACGAAACCGACGACGGCGGCTCCTGGTCGCACTTCACAGGCCCGGACGGCAACGTATACGAGATCACCGCGCCCCCACAGTAATTACGAGACCCCTGGGAGAAGATTATGTCGAACACCACAGCAGCATTGGAAACTATAGGCTCCTTCCCCGACGATCCCGAACCGGGAGCCCCTCTGCACTTCGAGTTGCCTCCTGAACTCGAGGCCGGCGAGCCACCCGAGGCGCGTGGACTGCGCCGCGACGAAGTACGCCTGATGGTCTCCTACCTGGGCGACGACCGCGTCGTCCACTCCAGCTTCACCGAACTCCCCGGGTTCCTCGAACCCGGCGACACCCTCGTCGTTAACACCAGCGGCACGATGAGCGCAGCACTCCCCGCCAGGCGCCGCGACGGCACACCTCTCACCGTGCACCTTTCGACCCACCTGCCGGCTGACCTGTGGGTCGTGGAGCTGAGGTCCTCTTCCAATGATGAACCTGTACTTGGCGGTGAAACAGGAGAGATCCTGAAGCTACCCGAGAGCGCCAGTATAGTCCTGCAAACGCCCTATTTGCCGGAGAAGCGGCACAAGGGCGTGGGATCGAACCGTCTCTGGGTCTCTACTCTAAACCTGCCCATCAACTTTAATGATTATCTCGACCGGCACGGGTCCCCCATTCGCTACCGCTACGTAAGGGAGAGCTGGCCTGTGAGCTACTACCAGACGGTGTATGCCACGGAGGTGGGCAGCGCCGAGATGCCCTCGGCGGGGAGAGCGTTCACGCCGGAGTTGATCACACGCCTCGTCGCGAAGGGAGTTCAGGTTGTGCCGCTCATTCTGCACACGGGTGTAGCCAGCCTCGAAGACGACGAGCCGCCGTACGAGGAGTTCTACCGCGTCCCGCCAGAGACAGCCCGCGCGGTCAACGAGGCGCGCACGTCGGGGCGCAGGGTCGTGGCCGTAGGGACGACAGTGGTACGCGCTCTTGAGACCGTCACCGATAGGGACGGCGTGACCCATCCTGGCGAAGGCTGGACCGACGTCTTCATAACCCCCGAGCGCGGCGTGCGGTCAGTGAACGCGATGCTGACGGGGCTGCACGAGCCGCGCTCGACCCACCTGTCGATGCTCGAGGCGCTCGCAGGTAGCGGGGCGGTGTGCCCCCTCGCTACGGCGGGCCGAGAGCATCTCAAGGTCGCTTACTCCGAGGCCCTGAAGAGAGGCTATCTCTGGCACGAGTTCGGGGATCTGCACCTGATCCTACCCGGTGACATGAGAGGTGGGCCACAAACGTAAAGGTATAGTGGAACTTTATGGACGAGTTGGGATTTTAACGGTGAAGGAGAAGCGAATGGCCTACGAGCTGCCACAACTTCCATACGCCTACGACGCCCTAGAGCCCTCAATAGACGAACAGACCATGCACCTCCACCACGAAAAACACCACAATACCTACGTCACCAACCTAAATGCCGCTC
>CADDZK010000194.1 GCA_902812425.1 Actinomycetota bacterium | reverse complement strand
GCCAGGGCCAGATCAGATAAAACTGCTCCTCCACCGCCAGGGACCACAGGTGATCTAGCGGTGGCGGCGGCCCGAAGCGGGCGAAGTAGGAGGCGTTGCGGATGATGTTCCACCAGTTGCTCACGTACAAGGCGGCAGCGGCCACGTCTCCCCTGAGGGCCGGCAGCTGGGATCTGTCGAACAGCGTGACCCACGCCACCACCACCGCGAGCATCAGGAAAAGGGCGGGCAGGAGGCGCCGGGCGCGTCTGATCCAGAAGTCGCCCAGACGTAGGTGGCCGAAGGCGTCTCGCTGTCCTAAGAGCAAATCTGTTATCAAGTAGCCGCTCAGGGTGAAGAAGACGCCAACACCGAGCAGGCCCCCCTGGGCCCAGCCCAGCTGCAGGTGGTAGGCGATAACGGCGAGCACCGCGATGGCCCGCAGCCCGTCGAGACCCGGCATGTAGCGCTGGGAACTCCCGACCGGCTTAGGCACGACGCTTCCCCGCTGGATTCCCAGCCACTCCCGGAGTCCAGGCGCGGCGTGGGCAGATGCTCACCGCGACCGGGCCCGTCGAGTTGACGATCAGATTCCCAAAGAACCGGTTCGACACGGTTCGAGGACCCCCCTCGACTACGACGGCTCCGTACAGCCCCCTGATTCTACTCATTAGAGCCACCAGGATCACTACTATGCCCAGGGATGCTACCGTGGAGGGACAGCTGAATATAGGATAAAACGAATGTCTGACTGTAGCAGCCGCAAGGAGGACCAACATATGCAGCAGAGCGGCGAATATGAAAACCGCTCTAATAGTTGGGTAGTAGCCCGCCGGCGTCCTTGAGCACGTACTCGGTGAACATGCGCTTGACCTTCTCGGGCTGCGCTCGGGCCAGGTTTTTGTGCATCTTCGGGTCCTGGCTCACGTCGTAGAGCTTCGCTTCGGCCCCTCTGTTGGTAGAGAACATGACGTACTTCTCATCCCGCGTCCAGACGTAGTTGTTGTAGCCTAAAGTGAAGTGCCCGCGCCTCTGATCCGGCTCTTTGCCATCGAAGATGGGAGAGAGGTCCGTGCCCTCCATCTGCTCGGGTCTCTCTATGCCGAGCATAGAGAGGATGGTAGGTGCAACGTCGTGGGTTGAGGCGTAGTAGTCGCTCCTCTTGCCGGCGCCCTTGCCTCCGGGGTGGCGCATCATGAAGACGGTGTCGGTGAGCTCGGGGTAGAGGGCCCAGTAGGGCTTGCCCGTGTCGTCGTGCTCTCCCAGGCAGGCCCCGTGGTCGGAGAGCAAGATGAGCAGGGTGGTGTCCATGAGGCTCAGGTCCTCGATCCGGTTCAAAAATCGGCCCAGCCACGCGTCCATCATCGTGATCTCGCCGGCGTAGAGGGCGCGCATGCGCCTTAGCTCATCCTCAGTGATCCAGGAAGCGTCCGAGTAGTTGGGCACCGTTGGCTCGCGGCCCGAGTAGTCGGGGTCACCGTAGAGGTCGATGTACTTTTTGGGCGGATCCCACGGCTCGTGGGGGTCGAATGAGTCCACGAGCAAGAAGAAAGGCTGGGCCTCCTTTATGTGCTCCAAGTAGTCACCCGCGCTCGTGAACACCTTTGGTGCGAACCAGTCTTCTTCTGTCTTGCGGTAGGAGGTGTTGGCGAGGTACTGCCTCATCTTCTCCCGCATGTCGGGGATGTTGCCAGGTACTGTGACCTTATCCACCCGCTCATCGGAGATGGACATCATCGGGCGGTACTGGTCGCGCTCCTGGCCCCTGATGTAGTCGAAGGTGTCGAAGCCCCGCTGGAAATCGTATGAGGCCCTGTAGAGGTGCAGGTTGTCTGTGACGATGTTGGTGTTGATGCCCTCGGCGGAGAGGATCTCTGCCAGAACGGCCTGGTTCTCGGGGATCGGGGCCCACCCATACGGCTTGAAGCCGTCGTCGCTGACAGGGTGCCAGCCTCTGAAGGGCCAGGTTCTTGTTCCGGTGTGTATGGCCCTCCTTGCCGGGATGGTCGGGATTGACTCTGGATAGGGACGGGTGAAGAGGAGGCTCTCCTTGGCCAGAGCGTCGAGGTTGGGGGTCTTGATCCAGTCGTTGCCGTAAGCACCGACGTGGTCCCTCCTCAAGGAATCCACGATCACCACGACGACGTTCACCTTCGAACCCCCTTTGGGAAGGTACTCTGTGTAGCGGGATCCCAAGGCGGCCGAGGTCCCGAGCGCAGCCATGCCGACCGTCCCCGCCCCTGCCACCTTCAGAAAACCCCTTCGAGTTAGTTGCTCCGGCAACTGAACCTCCGCTCGATACCGGTACATAATCTATCGCGGACATCCCGGCTATGCCCACTCAACAGCTCACTCACCGCGCAACGCCTCCAGACCTTCCTTCACCGCCAAGGCCGCCAGATAGAGCGCGGCGAAGGGGTCGGCCCACCACCACCCCAGGACGGCGTTGAGGACCAATCCGACGAGCAGCGTGGCGGCGAGCACCGCGTCTATGAGCGTGACCTTCGCCTCGGTCTGCAGCACGGGGTTGCCGAGCTTTGCACCCGTGCGCTTTTTGGTGATCCCAAGGACAGCCATGACGATCAGGGCTCCTGCGGTCAGGGCGATCCCCACCGTAGAGTCGTGCGGGCGGCTTTGCGTGAGCAGGGCGAGGACGGCCTGCGTGAAGACGTAGCCGGCCAGGAACAGGAAAGCTACGCCTATGAGCCACAGGGCACGCCGTTCCCTGCCCCCTGTGATGCCCCTGAGCTGCCACACGACGACGGCCCCGGCGAGGACCTCGATCACGGAGTCAAGCCCGAACCCGATCAGGGCGACCGAGTCGGAGGCGATACCTGCTACGGTGGCCACGAAGGCGGAGAGGACGCTCCAGGCGATAGTGAGGTATTCGAGGAGTAGGCCTCTGCGAAGGAGAGCAGCAGCTTCGGAGCCTACCGGCGCGCTCACGGTCGCCTCGGTCCTACCATCTTGGCGACGATGCGCTTCCAGGCGTTGCGCTCCTTGCCCCAGGGCTCGTCTTTGTGCTGATGGTCGCTGTGGCGGACGTAGAGGTCAAGGTCGGCTTCCAACTCCTTCAAAGCCTCGCGGGTGACCTCGACCAGCGCTTCTGGAAGCCGGCTCCCGCCCACTCTAGAAGCCCTGCTTAGATGCCTGACGCAGATCGCCCCAGGCCCATCCAGCAGCCCCTCGAGAGACCAGTCCTCAGCGCCGTCTAGAAGCGCCCGAAGGTACGTATCCTCGGCGCTCTTCTCGGAACGGCAGACCATACAGCCACTCCCGGGCTCGGGGAAGGCCGTCTCTGCCTCGGACGCACCCCCGAGGAGGGCGCGCAACGACGCCAGGGGCTTCGGTGCGTCGGGAATCTGCGAAAGGTACTCCAGCAGCTCCCTTGTCGCTGCGCGATACAGGATCGAGGTGCCAAGACCGTCGCCCACATCCAGCATCAGGTAGGCGTGCCTCGAGCAGAACCCGAGCGACCCCCTGAACCGCGCCTGGACTCCAGGGTCGTTGACGTCCTCGTAGAGTAGGCTCTCAAGGTAGCGCCTTCCGGTCCTGTTCACCAGGTGGCAGACGGCGCAGCCTTCTCTCTGCTCGCGTAAGGCTTCTTCGAGCTTGTGGTGAGGCAACCCCTTGTCGCCGCCCATAGCTACCCTGCTCATCGGTCCACTCCCTTCTTGTCCGTGTGAGGCGGGAACCAGCGCTGTGCAACCAGAGTGGGGAGGATCGCCGTGAGCACCACAACGGTCACTAGCACCGAGAACTGCGTACGGTCGATGATCCCGGCGTTCAGGCCGTAGAGGGAAGAGATCGTGCCGAAGGTGAGCCCCGTGCTCATCAGGAGCGTCGTATAGACAGCATCGCGGGGGACGTAGCGGCGGGCCAGCGGGTAGACGCCCAGGAACTTGGGTACGACCTTGGCACCGAGGAGAAGTATGACGAGCCCTAACTTGGCGACCACAGCAGGCACCGAGATGTTTATGCCGCCTTTCAGGAAGAAGAAAGGCGTCAGGAAGGCGAAAGCCACGACCTGGAAGCTCTGGAGCTGCGGGTGCTTCTGGAAGACCTGCGAGACCGCGAGACCCAGGAGGAAGGCGGGCAGCACGGCGTGGCTCTTGGCGAGCCCGGCGAAGAACATAAGGGTGAGTAGCACGGCGAAGGCACCCCTGATCTCAGGCTCTATCACGCGATTACCGTAGCGGCCGAAGAACCACGTATCAAGGCGCGGCATCGCGAAGATCGCCGCAGCTGAGACCCCTATAAAGGCGAGCAACCACAACGTGGGCCTGATGAAGAGGAGCGTGAGGGCGAGCACGGTTCCGAGGTCCGTGACGAAGGTCGCTGCCATGATGAGCTTGCCGATCTCTGCCTTGTTGAGTCCTGTCTCGACCAGTACAGCGTAGACGACGGCGAGGCTCGTCGTGGAGAGTGCTATGCCACCGATAAGGGCGGCGCGTAGATCCCAACCAAGCGCGAGCTGGCAGAAGCCCCAAGCGAAGAGGAACGGTGCAAGGAAGGAAATCCCTCCGAGCAGGAAGCTCTCTTTCGCCTTGGCCCTGAGGAGTCCAGGGTCAACCTCTGTGCCCGCGAGGAAGGTGAGCACGACGCTTGCGAAGGTAGCCAGGAAGTCCAGCCACTCAGGCGGCTTTATTCCAAGCGCGTTGCCGGCGACGACGCCAAGCGCGATCTCCACCACCGCGACCGTCACGCCTAGCTCGACAGAGATCATGCTGGCGAGCAGGATCAGGATGCTCAATACCATCGCTACGTACAGCGGATTGTCCAAGCCACGCTCCCTTCCTCGGACGCGGCAAGGGAAAAGCCCCCGCCACGCAACCTACTACGTCGTGGTCAGGAGCCATCAGGCCAGCTTGTGCGACCGGTTCTCCGCTCTGCATGTAGAGAGCGTGTGGGCGGGGTCCATCACCCGTATTAACTTCAGACCTGAGCCATTCTAACAACGAGGCAGAGCCCGGACAACGAAGCCCAGGAAGGGATAGACGGGCTTATCTACCCAGGGTCAGGTAGGTGCCTTCTACGAAGTTCGCTCCCAAGGAAGCCGCAGAAGATGACACCTGTAAAATATATGCGTAAGCATCCGACTAGATTCACTACTAAAGGCTACACAGTAGGCAGGGCCGGAGTAGCATAGGCTCGGACACAATCGTCAGGACTCCGCCCCAGAGACCAGCTGGCCGAGAGCCTCCCTTAGCTCTTGATATCGCCGCTTGCCTACCACCGTCGACCATTCATCCTCGATCTGAGCGTGGACCCCAACGGCCACCTCGTGCAGCCTCCTGCCTCGCGAACTCAGGTGGATAATGCGCGCCCGCGCATCAGTGGGGTCAGGATGGCGCTCCAGATAGCCGAGGCGCTCTAGGTCCCTAAGCAGGTCGTTGACGGTCTGCTTGCTTAGCCGGGCGTCAACAGCCACCTCACTCGGCCGCCTTCCGTCAGGACCTGGCCAGCGGAAGAGCGTGACGTGCGCTGGCTGCAGGTCGTCGAAGCCCGCAGCGACGACGCCAGCGTAGATGCGCTGACGGATATCGTACAGCGCGAAGCGCAGCAGCGCACCGATCGGGAGCGGCAGGAGGGTTTTTTTAGGTTTCGGTGTTGACATAAGTACGTCCCCTATATTATAGTACGGAAGACGTAGTACGAAAGCCGTACTATATTTGTCGACCGGCGCGCGGTGACCGGTCGCCGACGAAGGAGGATCGAGATGCCCGCGAACGTCAAGCATCTGTCGGCAGGAGGAGGCCCTGCCTTCTCCCTCATGGGGTCCACCCTGTACTTCAAGGACGAGCCTGGCGACAATGACGACGCGCAGCTTCTCTTCGAGCATCGGATGCCGCCCACGTTCAGCGTACCGCCGCACACTGAGCGCAACCATGAGGCCTTCTACGTCCTTGAGGGGACGCTTGAGATCGAGGCCGACGGAGAGTGCTACCGGCTGAGCCCCGGTGACTTCCTCAGCATCCGCCCCGGCGTCTTGCATGCTCTGCACAACCCGGGTCCAGGCATGATGAGTACCCTGACGCTGGTCTCTCCCGGAAGCCAGCACGCGCGCTTCTTCTCCACCGTGGGGGAATCTATCGATGACCCAAGCAACCCGCCGGTGTCCGAGGAGCCGCCGGACTTCGAGTGGGTGGCGGCCGTCGCCAGCGAATGCGGGATCGAGTTCGTGCGGCCATGAACCAGATCTACGCAAAGCTCCCTGCGCGCGACGTCGAGCGAGCACGCGCCTTCTACGCAGACAAGTTGAACTTGACGCCGTTCGGCGAGCACAATAACCACCTTCACTACGCAGTCGGAGGGTCGTATTTCATCGTCTACCCGAGCAGTGGTGCCGCCTCCGGTACCCACGACCAGCTCGGTTTCGTAGTCGATGATGTCGAGTCGATGGTCGCGATGCTGCGCTCGAACGGCGTAGTCTTCGAGGAGTACGGGCCGCCGCCAGGAGCGTCCGCGACCGACGGGATCATGGACTTCGGAGAAGTCAAGTCCGCCTGGTTCAAGGACAGCGAGGGCAACCTACTCAGCATCGTGGAATTCGCTGGCGGATCGCCCTTCGCTGCGCGTCCGGAAAGCGGTGTCTAGCCAAGGCATTCAGGAGATACGCTGGGACACTGTTTTGTGCCTATAGCCGCTGCAAGGTAGGGAGATGCCCGGCCAAGAAAGAGAGGATCGAGAGGATGCTTAACCGGGAGATAGAGTCCTGGTACTCCGGGTCGGTAGAGGGTGCGTTCGCGTCTCCTGCGGGCGGTGGACGGGAGTCGCCTTTTACTCACTGCCCAGGAGGCGTGGGCTATCCTAGCGCGCGCGCAAGAGCACGCAGCCATAGAAGCGGAGGACTACTGGGCGCAAGCCGAACAGGCTTGCGCCGTTGATCCAATAGGATGATAGGCTAGGAGCAGGAGACGAGACTCTACCAGTAGGAAGAAAGGCTTTCAGCCTGGCTCTTCACCCAACCTCGTTGAAGGTGTCTTCTCGAGAGGCAGCGAGACGGGATTCGTGTTGATAATAGAGAAGGACTCTCACGGACTCTAGAGCCGGGATTGCGGTCGTTATCCTGAGTGTGGTCTCCGGTCTTCGTACTTTCTGCCAGCCTCTGCTTGTGCGACAATACTGCTCCTTGGTCTTGGAGGTAGTGCAATAGTACCCATGCAACCATCTGATTTCGGCGATTGGTCCGGCCAAAATCGAGAGATCCTCAGAGAGAGCGAGGAGCGCTTCCGCCTTTTGGTCGAGGGCGTCAAGGACTACGCCATCTTCATGCTGGATGCGGATGGATACATCACGACGTGGAATTCAGGGGCTCAGCGCATCAAGGGATACGAGGCCGAGGAGATTATCGGCGAGCACTTCTCGATCTTCTACACCGATGAGGATGTCCAGCGCGGGCACCCCGAAGAGGAGCTGAGGATAGCGGCCGCCGAGGGCAGCTACGAGGAAGAAGGGATAAGGGTACGCAAGGACGGCTCGCACTTCTGGGCCAACGTGCTGATCACGGCCCTCAGGGATGAGGAGGGGGACCTCAGGGGCTTCGCGAAGGTCACAAGGGACATAACTACACGTAAGGAGGCCGAAGAACGAGAGCGCCTCCTTGCCCAGGAGAAGGTGGCCTTGGAGAGGGCCACCAACATCCTTGAGAGTATCAGCGACGCCTTCTTCGCCGTCGATAGGGAGTGGCATTTCACCTACGTCAACAAAAAGGCGGAGGAGCTCTGGGGCCGCTCAAGGGAGGAGCTGCTCGGCAAGAGCATCTGGGATGAGTTCCCCG
>CADDZK010000193.1 GCA_902812425.1 Actinomycetota bacterium | reverse complement strand
CACTTTGGCTTCGTTGCTATCCGGGCCGGCCAAGAACGCACCCCACGAATCCGGATAAGTGAACCTGACGCGATAAAGCGGCTTCAAGCGCACGGTCGATCACCACCCCTGGCAAGACTAGCCTACTTGTTGAGCGAGCATCTTACTTTAGACCAAGCGAGCAAGGAAGCACCTCGCGGTTAGGCGTCCCATCGACCACGTGTCTTCTCTATGTGGCGAACTTCTCAGAACTCCGTAAAGCGGAAGTTCGCAGAATCTACCTTCCACGCACGTAGGTGAATAGCGTAGGATGTCCGCAGGGAGCGTCCTAAGGGAAGGACGAGGTATCGAAAGTGGAGGTGATCGCCAGGTGGCTACCATAGACGATCTCGACGCAGTACTCGAACGCTTCAAGCAGGCAGGCCAACAGTTCGTCAAAGGAAACCCGGAGCCCGTGCAGGAGCTCTTTTCCCATAGAGACGACGTAACCTTAGCCAACCCCTTCGGTCCACCTGCGCGCGGGTGGGCCGAGGTCCGCGAGGCCCAGGAGCGCGGGGCGGCCGTGTTCAAGGACGGCGAGATCTGGGATTTCGAGACCGTGGCGAAGTATGTGACATCTGAGCTTGCTTGCATCTTGTGGATAGAGCGGACCAACGCGAAGGTCGGCGGAGCAGAGGATGTGACCCCATGCGATCTTAGGGTCACGATGGCCCTTCGACCAGAGGACGGCACCTGGAAGGTAGTGCACCGACACGCCGACCCCATAACCACAGCACAGCCAGCAGAGTCGGTTATACAGCAGTAGCTCTACCCTTAGGGCGAACTTCCGAGAATGGCGATTAGAGGAACTTCGCCTTATTTGCCTTCTCGGCACTAGGGTGAATAAGGCGATGGCCTAGGGCTGCCATGCTCCTCTAGAGAGCGTCTACGCCCTTCTCCTAATACGCCTCCGGTGCAGGTCCGGGGCCGGGAAAGAGATCATCGAGCCGCACAAGCGTCTCCGGAGCGAGCGAAACCTCCGCGGCGTGCACCGCACCCTCCAGGTGCTCAGGTTTGCGCCAGCCTACGACCGGGGCGGTCACGCCCGTCCGGCTAAGGAGCCAGGCCAGGGCGACCGTCGCGGGCGGCTCTCCTAGCTCTCCGCACAGCTCCTCGTACGCCTCCAGTGTGGCCCGGTGTCGCTCGACGATCTCCCGCACACGTTGGGTGGCCCTGTAGCCCTCCTTGGCCTTGCCGAACGCACCCGCCAGCACTCCCTCTGCCAGAGGCTCGTAGGCCACGACTCCCATCCCGTAGGCTTCGCAGGCCGGAAGGACCTCCATCTCCACGTTGCGACTCAAGAGGCTGTAGCCGCACTGCTCCACCACCAACCCCAAGAGGTTGCGAGCCCGCGCGACGTCGTTGGCCTGGGCGATGTGCCAACCGGCGAAGTTGGAGCTGCCGACGTAGAGGATCTTCCCTTCGCGCACCAGCTGTTCCATCGCTTGCCAGATCTCCTCCCAGGGCGTTACGCGGTCTATGTAGTGCATCTGGTAGAGGTCTATGTAGTCGGTACCGAGGCGACGTAAGCTGTCCTCGCAGGCCCTGCGGATATGCAGGGCAGATAGGCCACTCTGGTTCGGCCAGGTCTCCTCGGGCCACTGCGGGCTATTCGCGTGGAACACCTTGGTAGCAAGCACGACCTTCTCCCGTCGTCCGCCTCCCTGGGCGAACCAGCGGCCGATCACGCTCTCGCTTAGCCCGATCCCCTGATCCCAGCCGTACACATCTGCGGTGTCGAAGAAGTTGATGCCGCGCTCTAGAGCCAGATCCATCAGCCGGAAGCTCGCCTCCTCGGTCATGCCAAGGTCGCCGAAGAGCTCGCCTGAGACGTAGCCGAAGCAGGCGGCGCCGAGACACACACGACTCACACGGAGGCCCGTCCGTCCTAAATTGGCGTACTGCATCGCTCATCTCCTTTCCTTCCGCGAAGGGGCTAGGAATGATCGGCCCAGTCCCGCGAATAACTACGCCACACAGCGTACAGCCCAGGTAGTGAGGCGCGCATCCCCCAGATGGGCCACCCTTCTCAGTTGCTAAGGGCTTGCAAGCGCATCCGACCTTCTCAGAACTCCGTAAAGCGAACTTCCGAGAAGACCCCTTCTACGAGGTTGGGTGAATAACAGGGAGGAGCCGGAGTTTTCTCAGCGGTGTCCCGGTCCCTCATGGAGTGAAGCTTAAAGGGCTACTCACTCTCTCAGAAAATACTACCTCCTAGCCTGAATGCAGTACCAACCACTGAAGACAGCCAGCTTGCTACATAGCCTAAAATCTCATAATAGTCGATGAATTATCGAGCGCTGCTCTGTCAGTTGCTCAACACGTAGCCGCTCCAGCGGCAGGAGCTCCCTCCCTCGTAACGTGTGAACAATACTGCCGTAAAAGTGCCCGCTGTCGAGGAGCCGTGCCATATCACGTGGTCGCCTGCAGATACTGGTGAGGAGTCTGAATCAGCACTGGGATCGAACATATCGGGCTGAAGCGTCTTGACGGTCGGGTTCGCACCGCCATCGTCGCGCCACAAGCTAACAGCGCTCACGTCGTTCGTGCGATTGAGGAACATCTCGATACCGCTCGACTGCTGCAGACACGCTGCCCGAATCTGCGCACCAGGCACTGAGAGGGTATTCGAGAAGCCCTTGGCGCCTCCCACTCCGTCGGGATCCGAAAACTGCTCATCGACGGAGGTCACGCTGCCTGTACCCGACAAGAAGTCGGTCGAATCCTTGCCGTCGAGTTGGTCCGCGTTGAGGTTAGTAGCCTTGCCCGCGTCGGCGTTGACCGTCAAAGGTGCTTGTCCTGCATTTACTTGCAAACCCAAAGCTGGCCCCCCGGAGGGATTCTTCACAACGAGAGCAGAGCCCGTCGCCACCTTGCCTACCAGCGTCGTAATCCTGGTAGCTACGTTCTTTGCAGTGCCAAGCTTGAGGGGATCGAGGTTACCTGCAAAGGCAGCGGAGGCCACCCCGAACATCAGCGCCAGTATCACAGAGAGGCCGACCAGAAACACGGTGGCCCTGCCCACCCACATAACCTTGCTTGCCGTACTCTTGATCATGGCACTCTCCCGCTCCTTGCTCTGTAGAGGGTGGAGCGGCAGACACCCCACCCCTGCTTGCTATAGCACCCGAAGTATCAATGAAGGGAAGCGGCATGCCTATTGGTCAGGTGGCCACTTCTAGGGGGTCAGGTGACTACTTTTTGGCCTCACCAGGTAGCGTCAAAACCTCCCATTCTGCTTCTCGTCTTGAGTAGCTCCCAGCAGGCGTGCTCACGAGAGAAGGAAAATCGAGGGACGGAAGTGGGCTGCCTGGTCATATAATCTGCTCGTGGCTAACGAAGACTCCGTCCTCGAAGAGGCGATGGACAACCTCAAGGAAGCAGGACAGCGCATCAGAGCAACCCAGGCCCTCATGCGCTCACAGGGCATGACGGATAACGAGAACTACCGTGACCTCCTAACGCGCCTCTCTACGGCGCTCGCTATGACCGAGGCAGCGTTCCTCGAGGCCAAGCGTCGCAGAGACCTCTGATTAGATCAGAGGCAACGAAGGGCTGAAGATATGCCACCTTGCACCCGCCCCGCTCTCGCTACCTTCCACGCACTCGGGTGAATAAGAAGGTTCGGGGAGACTCCCGTAGCATGCACAATGGCAGGGTTACTGGTACCGTCGCAGCTAGAAAAAGCGAAATAGATGGGAGCAGCAGATGCCGGAAGCCGAACTGGACTTGCGCCTCCATCGCCTGCTGTTCTTGGCCGACGGCGTCTACGCTATAGCCGTTACCCTCCTTGCCGTTGAACTCGTTCTCCCTGAAACGGCAGCGGAGCATCACGGGCGCGAACTGCTAGGTAGCCTGCTTGAGAGCTGGCCTAAGGTGCTGGCTTTCCTCACCAGCTTCTTGTTCATAGCCAACTTCTGGGTGGGGCACAACATGCTCTTCTACCAGGTCAAGCGCTTCGACGGCGGCCTGATGTGGCTTGCGCTCGTGCAGCTGTTGTGTATCGCCTTCCTGCCATTCCCTACCTCGGTAGTAGGTGAGTACGTCTCCGACCCCGTGGCCCAGCAGTTCTACCTAGGTGCCCTACTCGTGACCGGGCTTCTGATGTGGGCTCTGTGGTGGTACATGAGTTCGGGACACCGGCTTGTCGATCCAGATCTGAGCCCGCAAGTCATCAGGCGACACCACATCATTTCCTCGGGCGTGCCAGCTTCGGTCATCGTGATGATGGGCCTGGTGGCCTTGGGTGTGGGGAAATTGGTTAACCCACTCGTGCTGGCGTATCTCGTGGCCTTTGCCTACGTGGTGCTAGGGGTGTTCGAGGGACGGGAGTCGCTTCCGGCCGAAGTTGAGGAACCGGGAGAGTCGAATGACGCTGGGTCTCAGGACGAAGGACGAAGCGAAGGCCCCAGCAACGCCAGCGGATAACCGAAGTTCGCAGAAGAACCCTTCCACGCACTCTAGGGAATAAGGCAAAAAGAAGGGCCGGGGCTCTACGTAGTCCCGGCCCTTTAGTATCTACCTCAACTGCAATGTGGCGATCTTGTCAGCGCTTACTGATCTCAGCTCAGACATCTAAACCTCGAATCCCGGCTGCCTGATGCAACCCAGGATGACGTCTCTCTTGTGTCTGAGGCGCTCTTTGGCCTTGCGTAGCTCGACCTTCAATTCTGCGAGGCTCTGGCAGCAGAGGTTCTTTAGCTCCACACATTTGAGGTGCTTCCACACTCCCTCGTCGGGGTTGAGATCCGGAGCATAACCGGGTAGTTGCTCCAGTTTAAGCCGAGAAGCCGCCCCGCTCGAGAGAAAGTCCTTCACTGCCCCTCCGCGATGTATCGGAGAGCCGTCCCAGATCACCAACAGCTTGCCGGGGATCTGGCGCATGAGGTGCTTTAGGAAGCGTACCGCGTCCTCTGCCTTGAAGGCTCTATCCTGAAAGGTCATGTAGAGCTTGCCATCTAGGGTGATGGCGCTCATCGCCGAAAGGTGATCTCTTGTGAGGTGCTCCCTGAGGATGGGCGTCTTTCCCACCGGGGCGTAGGTGCGAACCACCATGGGCAACAGGTAGAAGCCCGACTGGTCGGCGAACGCTATGGTTCTGCCTTCCTTTTGCGCCCCTTTTTGAGGGAAGGCCACCGCTCTTCTTTCCAGCGCTCGATGGCCTCCTCGTCCCGCTGGTTCGCCCGGCGTTGCGGTTTTTGCAAGCTCTGCCTCAAGGCTTTGAGCAAACGGCTGACGTGAGCAGGATGGTAGCTGACTCCGAACTCCCTTCGGATCACCATAGCCACCCTCTCGCAGGTCCATACATCTCCCCGAAAGCCGTGAGCCTCGGCTCCCCTCTCCAGGAACTCGGGCAGTTTCGCCCGCTGCTCCTCGCTCAGGCGCGGCCGTGCTCCCGGAGCGGGTCGGCGCTTTAGGGCCTGTGCTCCTCCGCCATCGCGAGCCCGCTTCATCCACTGGCTCACCGCCCCCTTGCTCACGCCAAGGGCCTCGGCTATTCGCTGCTGGGACCATCCTTGTTGTTTGAGTTCGAAGGCCCTAAGGCGCCTTCCCTCGCGCCAGTCGGTGGCCACTTTCGAAAGTGAGTTGTCCATGAGCGGAGATACTACCATCAGCGTTTAGCAATCTCCGCAGGGATCAGTAGCATCGTGAACCAGGGGTTGCCGTCGGGGGCGACCGTGATCCCGAACGGCTCACTACCCTTCACGACCTTGGACTGAGCCGTGATCACACCCGTAGGCGAGATGTGCGCGATGTTGCCACCGGTCGAGCGAGTGAACCACATCGACCCGTCGAGCCCTGCAGGCGCGATGTCCTCCGGTCCGCCGTCCGCAGGGAAGAGGTTTATGTTGTTGGTATCGGGGTCGAGACGGCCCACAGCCTGTGGGTTGAACCGCTCAGTGAACCAGACAGCGCCATCGCTCGCGATGTTGATCTCGCGGGGGAAGCCCTCTACGTCGATCTCGGTCACTACCCCGGTTGTCGGGTCGAGTCGGCCGATCTGGCCGTTGGCGTCCGTGAACCACACGATACCGTCAGCATCTACAGCGACGTCCAGAGGAACCGTGTTCGGCGCCGGGAACTCGGTGAAGGCGTCGGTAGGGATGTCGTAGCGCCATACGCTGTGGTTATTGAAGTCGGTGAACCAGATGTCGTCTGCGTGGGCGTCGAGCCCGTTGCCGTTGTGCGTGAGTCGGCGCGCGAGGCCCTATCCTCGGCTTCGGCAGCGGCCTTCATCGAAGCGGGTGGAGTTCGAAGACACGCCGACCCTCGGCCGCTTCGGACGGGCGGTCGAGATCGACCCCATCGACAGTGCGGATGAACCACACACCGAACGGCACGCCTCGCGCGAGCGGGCTGAGGACGCCGCGAAAGAACTCGACTCGCTGTGTCAGGTCCAGCTCGGTCGCTCGCACTTCTTCTTCGCGGCGGCGCACGGTGATGGTCGCGCGGCCGGCGGCGCGCAGGTTCCGCACCCATTGGACCTCGCCCCATGGGGCCCAGACCCAACGCCTGCCCGAGAACTCGATGATCGCCACGGGCGTGGTGCGGGGCAGGCCGCTCTTCCGGCCCCGAACGGTGATGAGCCCGTTGGGGCCCATCGGAACGCCGGCGGCCAACAGGAACTTGACGATCGGGTTGAAGAACGAAATAACCCACCGTGGTGGAGCGCCGGGTGCGCGGGCGGCGCCGCCGATTCGATCGCTCATTCGGTAGCTCCTTCTCCCGTCGCGCGCGGAGGCCGCAGCCCCACGACCCCGATCCCGCCTGCCACGAACACCTGCATGACCATCACCTTCCTTATCCCGGAATCGACTCTCAGTACAAAGACGAGACAACCCTGGCCGTCTGTGACATCGGGAGGGAAGACGGTTGGGAAAGATAGTTGGCCGCTATTGGCCGATGCGCCCACCGCGAAGCCCGACCGCCACGAGGCGTTGTGGTGGGCGAACAACAGCATTCGTCCGAGATGTCCGTGCTTGAGGTGCTGAGGGGCCGATCCTTCTCAGCGCTGCGACAGCAATGCGTTACGCACACTTCGTGAGAAGGTTTTGCTGCGCTGGCCCTGACCTGGATCGTTAGTATTCTAGGCGTTCCCTGACCTCGTAATGCTGCGAACTCTCATCAAACCTCGACAGAACCTCCCTGGCCTTCGCGGGTACATACGCACGCTCATAGTCCTCGCCCGCGAACTGTCTCACTGCCTCCCAGGAGTCAAACCACATGATAGTAATGAACTCCACCTCATCGCTGGCGCTACGCCTGCGGAAGAGCTGTATTCCTTTGTATCCTGGGACCCCCTTATCAGCGATCCCTAAAAAGATCTCTTCTTTTAGGAGTTTCTCGTATCTATCTGCATATTCGGGTTTCGTCCACCCGTGCCAGATTCGTCCGATCATTTCGTATACCTCCGCTTAGAGAATGTCGCGCTCAACGGGCGGCTGCCGAAAGCGGGTCAACGTCAACCAGAGCCGTCGCCTCCTCGCACCACTCCAGGTAGCATCTCTCGCCGCCGATGGCGCGTCTGAGCACCAGGAGCGTTCCCAAATACGCCTCACTGGAGATCTCGCCTCCTCGCAGTCTCTCTTTGAGTCCCCGCTCGAGCTCCTCAAAGTGTGCGAGCCTCTGCACGTGCCGCTCGCGTACCCGTGCGAGTAGATCCTTCACGTCGACGGGTGGCAGCATCCCGTAACTGAGCGCCTTCACCAGCTGCTCGTCACGCGTCTGAGAATCTGCGGCAGGTT
>CADDZK010000192.1 GCA_902812425.1 Actinomycetota bacterium | reverse complement strand
TGCTTTTTGGCACCCTTTGCGCTGGCGACAACCGCGTCGGGGGTAGCGCTCGGGGCCGTTCGCTGGACCCACGTTGGTGGGCCCGCTTGCTGGCGTGCGTCGAGGAGGCTTGCGCCGTTGGTGTCGCCAAGGGTGCCGAGGTCTCCCCCGAGCCGATCGTCGCTATGTTCGAGGGGCTACCAGAAGGGTTCCAGAGCTCGATGCAAAAGGACGTGGCGGCCGGGCGATCGCCGGAGCTCGATGCCATCGCTGGGCCCATCCTACGGGGCGGTGAGGAGTACGGCATCGATGTGTCAGCGACCCGTGCCCTCGTGGACCTTATCGTGGCGCCAGAGTAACGGAGACTGGAATATCAGACCGTTTCTTGATTCTGCCATGGGTTCTGGCCCCCTTAGCCGTTGTTTGTTAGGACCGTGGTGTTACCCGGCAGGGGCGTGAACCAAGACGCGCGAGGGATCCAGAGCGACGGTGAAGGCGCCGCAGGCGAGCAGGGGAGACGCCGACAACTAGCGACACACTTACCGAGATTAACTCCGGTACCGTCGGCTGAGTGGCATGGCAGAGGATTTTGTCGAAGCTAACTGTGAGCTCGCTAAGCACGTCTGGAGGGTTCGGCTAGACAATGCCGAGGCCATCCTGGTGGTGACCCTCTTTCGAACTCTGTTTACAGGAGTATCGGAGAGGTGTCCTCCACCTGCTTCTGATACCACTCTGATACCACCGGGAACGCAATACGGTGCAATACACAGCAGCCCAGAGCAAAGAAAGGCGCCTAGATATGCGGGAATTGCAATCCCCTGCACACCCCTGCAACGCGTGATGGATCACTCGTAGCTGGAGCAGGGGTAAGCGGTTCGAGTCCGCTCGTCGGCTCTCTTTTTGCCTGCAAATCCCGCAAAATACCAAGAGCCTTCGGTACGAACGATGGCGGATTGGCAGCAGTAGGGCAGCAGTAGACTCTGGCCAGGGGCCTCATCCTGCTTCTGCGGCGTGTCTTCCCATACTGGGTATCTGGTGCGAGTAGCGATCCAGAGTCATGGTTATGCTGGCGCGTCCGAGAAGCTGTTGACTTAGTTTCAGGTCGACATCACGCCCCAGAAGCAGGATGACACATGTGTGCCTAAGATCGTGCCAACGAATAGGGGGGAGCTCCGCAAGGTGCATGGGAGTCTGTGGGCGCCGTCGAAGTCAGTGCCTTTGCGCATCGTTCCGGTCGTCCGTCCCGCGGGCGTTTGCGGGCGTCTCGCCGCGCAGTATTCCAAGCGCCCTGAGGTACTCCCCTTCCGAGACCTCGCCGCGGGCGAAGCGTTCACGCAGGATCTCCTCCGCAGAATCCCTGGGCACGCCCGTTCCCCCATCTCTCCTCCGTCCAGGGAAGAGGCGCCTCACGACTAGGGCGACGAGCACGAGCAGCCCTATCCAGAACAGGAACGGGACGAGGATCCAGGGCCCAAGAAAACCGCCGCCGTTACGTCCGGCCCACGGAGGACCGCCGCCCCAATCGTGCCCGACCTGGACGAGGAGGAGGCCCGTTTGCAGGACCTCCGTCACGCCCTGCACGGCCCTTCGTCCCTAGGCCGGAGGAGTGATCCACCCATTCCTACGAGCCAGCCTCGCGTTCGGGGTTGAGACGCTCTTCAGCCTCGCGGACGTAGTCGTCGTAGCCGCGCGCCCGGTCCTGGCGCAGGGTCGTCATGGCCCGCTCGTACTCCTCCCCGCTCAACTCGCCGCGGGCGAAACGCTCGCGCAGGATCCCCTCAGCAGAGTCCCTCCTGCCCCCCGGCCAGCCGCCACTTTCGCGCAACCTTGGCAGGAAACGGAACGCAGCCCAGGCCAGAAGGCCGAGAAACAGCGCCCAGAACAGGAACAAGAACGGCAGGAAGATCAGGGGTCCCGGTCCTCCCCAGTCTCCGTGGGGACCGTGCATCATCCCCTGCACTATGGTCATGGTCTCCATCAGTCTCTTCGCCTCCTTTTTCGGGTACGCCCCTTACCTTACTGCGAGGCCCCGGAAGCGTTCTCAAGCCGGGATCAAGGTTGGGTAACGGGGATCAAGATCCCGTCAAGTTCGCCCGGTTCGGTTTAGTTTCGCCGCCGGCAGCATGAACTGGAAAGCTGCCCCGCGACCTAGACCGAGGCTCTCCGCCCGGATCTTGCCTCCCATGGCCTCCACCAGTGCCTTCGAGATTGTAAGTCCCACCCCGGAGCCTCCTCGCTCTCCCGAGCGTGAGCGAGACTTCTCCACCCGGTAGAATCGCTCGAAGACGCGCCCCAGGTCCTCGGGGGTCAGCCCCTCCCCTGTGTCCGCCACCCTGAAGGCGACCTCTCCTGCGCCAAGCCTGACTCCCACCGTTACCCGGCCGCCGGGCGGCGTGTGCCCGAGCGCGTTGTCTAGGAGATTGGTCAGGACCTGCGCCACCCTGTCGCCATCGGCTAAGATCGGTGGCAGGCCATCGGGGACCGCGACACCCAGCTCGACGCCCTTCTCCTCGAACAGGGGACGCATCCCTTCCGTTGCGGTCTCGACGACGCCGGACGGGGAGACGGGAGAGAGGTTCAGAGTTAGCTGCCGGGCTTCGGCCCTGGAGAGCTGGCGGAGGTCGTTGACGAGGCGCTCCATCCGCGCCGTCGCCGTGTACAGGCGCGAGAAGGCCTCCTCGGAAGGCTCAATCGTCCCGCTCGTGATGCCCTCCAGGTAGCCCCGCAGCGTGGAGATCGGGGTTCGCAGCTCGTGGGAAACGTCGGAGACCACCTCGAGCCGTCGCCTCTCGGCCTCGTCGAGGGCCTTCGCCATGGCGTTGAAGCCTTCGGCGAGCTCTCCAAGGGCATCGGCGTCGCGCACCGGGACCCGCTCACTGTAGCTCCCTGCGGCGATGCGGCGGGCGGCGTCGAGCACGTGGCGCGCGGAGCCGGCGATCCTGCGGGAAACGAGCAGGCTGACGACGGCCGCTGTCGCAGTGGCGGCCAGCACCGCCACGAGCAGGGAGATAAAGAGCGCCTCCCTCAGGGTCCGCGCCAGCAGGTCCGTCGTGCCCCCGCTGGTCACGCTGCCGACCATGCTACCGAGAACGAAAGGCGCGGCCACGAGAACCGCTGTGAGCATCGTGAGCGCCGCCACCAGCGCGACCAGGAAGTGGGAGATGAAGAGGCGTGTCCCGAGACCGCGGGGAAGGCGCTGGTTCCGCCAGAGCAGTTTCACGCCGGTCGGAACCTGTAGCCGACGCCGCGAATGGTCTGGACGTAGCGCGGGTTCGAGGGGTCGGCCTCAATTTTCTTGCGCAGGTTCGCAATGTGGACGTCGATGACGTGGTCGCTGCCGAAGTAGTCCCCGCCCCACACCTTCTCCAGGAGCCGGTCGCGGCTGAAGACGGCCCCTGGGCTCGCTGCCAGGGTGACCAACAGGTCGAACTCCAGGGCGGTGAGGTCTACCTCCTTCTCCCCGACCCTCACCTCGCGCCGGACGGTGTCCACACTCAACCCGCCGAACCGGAGCGGCGTCCCCTCGCTTGTCACGCTGCCGGCTGAAGCCAATCCGCCGCGCGGCCTGCGAAGCATCGCCCTGACGCGGGCGACGAGCTCAGCCGGGGAGAAAGGCTTCGTGAGGTAGTCGTCCGCGCCGGTGGAGAGGCCCACGACCCTATCCACCTCCTCCGTTCGCGCCGTGAGCATCACGACGTAGGCGTCGGAGAAGCTCCTCAGCTCCCGCAAGACCTCCATCCCGCCGAGCTTCGGGAGCATCCAGTCGAGCACGACGACGTCGAGGTCCACCCGCCGTGCAATCTCCAGCGCCGCCGGTCCGTCGAGCGCCTCGTGGACCTCGAAGCCCTCCCGCTCCAGGTGCAGGCGCAGCAGCGCCACCAGGTCCTGCTCGTCCTCGACTATCAGCGCTCGGATCGTCATGATGCCCCAGACAGTCTAGCCGCTTTCGCGACCCGCACTAGGCGCCTTGACGCAAACTTGATCCCCATTATCCGAACTTGACCCTTCCTTGACCTACAAAAGATGATGGGCTGCGCAAGAATGTTTACACGCGATGTACTCGATGCGTAATCTCTTGTCGTGATGACACCTGGTTCGTAGAGAAGCCGCTATCCTGACCCTGATGTCAACCCGTGCGACACTATGCGAACCTAGCTCTTGTCTCGAGATGACGAAAATGGCTTGTTTAGGGCATTTTTCGGACGTCGCGGTACTAAGCGAACCCTGTAACAGCAAACTCGTAATGAGATGAGGTCAGCGGTTCGAGTCCGCTCGTCGGCTCTCCACAATCGGCTTAGATAAGCTGAATACTAGGGATTTTGAGAACGTCCGCTTCCTCATAGAGAGCACTTGAGACCACTGAGGTACTAGCAGAGGGCTGTTGCGATCTCGTTAACGGTGTTCCTGCTCGTTGAGGGCATCCAGTGTTCCGCTGACTTTTACACTGGTACTGACCCCGCAACTGATTGGGGTGCAACAAGGAGCGTAATAGACAATCCGTAAACTCAATAGCGCACCTTAGGGAGCCCAGGCGGTAAGACAGGCCTGAGTCAACCAGGCCGGGCGGTATACCAGAACGTTTCTAGCCTCGGCTTCGCACTGTGCAAAGCCGAGGCTAGGGGATCATCGACGGTGTTTTCTAGGATTCTATACGTTTGGCTTGCCCACGCTTATATTCTCCTCAATGCTCATCAAACTGCTCGCCTGGGCTATCGGCTACCGCTGAGGATGCTCATTGAAGAAGCGCGCCATCTCCGCAGAGGCGTCCGGGCCCATAGGATCGGTGTACGAGCCGGAGAAGCTACCGCCCGACCACGCGTGCCCGAGCCCGTGGACTGTCCACCGCTCCGCGATGGTGCTACCTCCGGCGTCGCGGTAGGTGGCGCGGGTGTAGGCGTGTCCGCCGGGAACCTGTCCCTGACGCACCGTCCCCCGCTGCGTCGATCCGCTCGCAGCGTCTCGGCTACCGGGGGTCTTCGCGGGGCAGTAGTGCTCGAGCAAGCGGTCGGCGTTGCGCGGGTGAACCGTCTTATCGCGATCCCCGTGGAACACGATTGCGGGGACTATCCGGTCGGATTTCCCAGTGGCTGTCGCGGTGGGAACCTCCCGGCGTCGGGTAGCCGGCCCCCCTTGATGCATCGCGGCGAACGCGGAGGGCATGTCGTGGGCCGCACCGGGGGCGAGACCAGAATGGATGCCGACAGCGGCGTAGAGGTCAGGGTAGGCCTCGGCCATGATCGCCGCCATCGCCCCACCAGCCGACATGCCAGCCACATAAACTCGGTCATCGGCGATGTTGTACTCGTCGATGACCTGACGCGTGATGCCCGCGACCAGCGATGGCTCGCCCCGCCCGCGCTGCTGGTCTGAGGCCTTGAACCAGTTCCAGCACTTGTTCATGTTGGCACCCTGAGCCTGCGCAGGATATGCCACAAGGAAGATTTGTTCCTCGGCGAGCGTGTTCATCTGGGTTCCAGCGGCGATGTCGTTGGGGCTTTGGGTGCAACCGTGGAGCATCACGACCAAGGGCACTTCCTGGCCTATGTAGCCGCTGGGTATGTACAGCTTATAGGTACGCGTCCCGGTCTGATCGGTGTAGGAGCGTTCGACAAAGCGTCCACCCGTCGGAACAACAGCCGGATCGGTCTCTCCTTCTTTCGCGATGGGCATAGCGCCTGGCAAGCCCGGTAGGCTGGGTAAGACCCCTGGCATGGTCAAGGGTATGCTGTCGGGCACAGTCAAAGACAGACCGTCGGGCATGGTCAAGGGCACGCTACCGAAGAACAGGGGCGAGGCGGGAAGACGTGTCGCTGCGGCAGGTCCACTAGACGCCCCAGGGTGCAGGGCTTCGTCTACGACAGTACTTACCACATCTGTCGGCGTGTCGGCACCGCTAGGCGCATCCGGCGAAGCCACCGGCTCGAATCCGCTGCCCAAGGAGCTACCCCCGAGGGCACGTTGGATGACGGCGGTCGCCTCGTTCAGATCGCCTTTTTGCATGAGGTGCATCGCCTTCGCCATACCGTTCTGCATCTGGTCACTCATAGTCATGTTCTCCTTTTCTATCATCTATTTACCATCTACACACCATCCACCTAGATGATAAATTACACCCTGAGGAGTTCTTGTCAAGCAAACGAGGCTGGCTGCTACGGAGAATTGCACGTGGGCTCCTATCTAGGCAGATCGAAATTGGGCGTCACCACATGGTCGCCAGGTGAGATCTCGGAGGCATCTATTGGCGTTAGCCCACTGCGTGCGAGGCACCAAATCTCCGTACGACAGAAGGGGCGGGTGGTACGAGCAGGCCGCCAACTGATAAAACTATGAAGCGTTAGAATACGTGGAATGTCATAGGGGAGCCGACGCTCTTGCGGCTCAAGCCGTAGCGAAGCTTATGCAGACTCTTGCCGAATACACCCTAGGTCCAGTTCTACAGTAGTAATATATCGAACGGGTTAAGTCGGACCAAAAGTAGCCGCCTTTGCCTCCTCGCTCAGGGCGCCCCCCTCGCACAGCGTTCGTTCGCGAGGGGTGGGGTTGTTACCAGAATGGAAACAATCAGCCTATCCAGTGTTGGATCATGAGGGCCAAGCCCTTACAGCCGGTCAAAGGTAAGGTGGTCATTTTCCGTATTAGGTGGACCGAATCCGTCCTGCTAGTGCCGCTTTGACGTCTGGACTAGCCCTAAATGCTCCCAGCACATCGATGGAATCGATCGTCTCACGAGCTAGCTCAGGGGGGACGTCGTCGGCGATGGTTGCCAGGCCCAACACCCTTACCTCTAACGTCTCGCCGGCCTCGCGCACCGCCTCGAGGTCACGGCGAGTGTAGTGCTGCAGGCCGAGCACCAGCTCCTTGCGGGCTACCGTCTGCTTGACCGCGTCGGCGTGCGCATTAAGCTGGTTGCGAATCGCCGTGCGGATGAAGTCGGTACGGTTCTGGTAGAAGCCCTCCTGCACTAGCAGATCGATTTGCCCGAGGTCCACCAAGCCTAGATTAATCGTGATCTTTTCTGTTTCGCTCAAGTTGTCAGCTCCTTGCCGTCCATGTGGATGGTAACGTAGACTTGCTGCCTTCGCTGTCACGCCCGTTGAGCTGGCAGAAGGTCAAGATGATTCTCTCACGCCGCGATCGGCGAGCGCCTATGCCTCCATGCACCTCTAGCAAGAAAGGGAAAGGTCTCCCTGGGCGTGAGGTTGTTCACCGAGAGGCCGTATCCGGGGCTTTGGCAAGATGCAATTGGAGTATATGTGTGGTAAGAACATAGTAGCAAGCACCTAATGACCTACGACGATGGAGGAATGCCGGTGGTTATCACCACGAATTCAGACAAGCTAACGCGCACCGCTCGGGAGATGACCGAGGCTCAGCGCGACTCTTACAAAGCCCTAACCGAGAATCTCGCGGCGGCCCATAGGCGCGGAGTTGGGCTGACTCACGAAGGGATGGAGTTCTTGAAACTCCAGCAGCGCAACGTTCGCTTCGCCCAGAACTGGCTGCGGGAGGGCACCGAGGCTCTGCGCGAGCAGACCGAGCACAACCTGCGTACTACTGAGGCCTTCGCCCGTAGCGCCCGCAAGCAGCAGAAGGGCATGAGGGCTTTGGCCCAGGGGTGGAGAGATGCCTACGAGGGCTTCTTTTTCTCCCCGTTCGCCTACGCCCAGGAGGGCCTTAAGACTCTCCAGCAGGCCACCGAGCAGGGTGTGAATGTTGCGCAGCAGCTCGTCGAGCAGGGAGCGGAGGCTACCGAGCAGGCCGCAAGGCAGGGACTGCGGGTTACCGAGGAGGTCACCGAGAGGACCGAGGAAGTTCTCCGCCAGACCGAGGAGGCCACCCGCG
>CADDZK010000191.1 GCA_902812425.1 Actinomycetota bacterium | reverse complement strand
CCGATGGGCCTCTCGCACGAGCTGGGACGCAGGATAGGGGCCAGCTACGAGGTGCCGCACGGCATAACATCGTGTATCACGCTCGCGCCGAGCCTGCAGGTCGCGCGCGAGCATATACCGGACGAGCGCTGGCGCGCCCTCTCTGAGGCTCTCGGCGGAGAGCCTCCGGAGCGTGTGGCGTCGCTGGTCGAGGAGCTCGGGTTGCCCGGGAGCCTGCGCGAGGTCGGGGTGCCTGAGGAGGATCTCGAACCCATCGCCGGGGAATACGGTGAAAAGGCGGAGGAGGCACGAGCGATCCTCAAGGTCGCGTACTAGGATGTGCGGCTTGTGATCGCCGCGAAGCTCCGGCCGGGCGACGAGGTGCGGGTCGTCTCGCCGGCGATCAGCCTCGGGTTCATAGCCGAGGACCAGAAGAGGATCGCCAGGGAGCGGCTCGAAGGGCTAGGGCTCCGCTGCTCGTTCTCCACAAACGCCGAATTCATGGATCGCTTCGACTCCTCCCCCGTAGATGCGCGCGTCTCGGACCTGCACGAGGCTTTCGCCGATCCGGGGGTCAGGGGCATGCTCACCACGCTCGGCGGCTACAACAGCAACCAGGTCCTCTCGTATCTGGACTACGATCTGATCCGGGAGAACCCCAAGGTCTTCTGCGGTTTCTCGGACATCACGGCCCTGGCGACGGCGATCCACGCGAGGACAGGTCTCGTGACCTACTCGGGGCCGCACTTCTCGACCTTCGGCATGAAGCGCGGTATCGAGTACACGACCGAGTACTTCGAGCTGTGCCTGATGCGCGAGGAGCCCTTCGAAGTTGCGCCCGCCGACCACTGGAGCGACGATCCCTGGTACGAGGATCAGGAGAACAGGGACTTCGTACCCAACCCCGGCTACGAGGTAATCCACGAGGGTGAGGCCGAGGGGAGGCTGCTCGGCGGGCACCTCGGTACGTTCTGCCTGCTGTTCGGGACCTCTTTCATGCCGGACTTCTCCGGGACGGTCCTTCTGCTGGAGGACGACGAGGAGGCGCAACCCTACCACTTCGACAGAGAGCTACAGTCGCTCGTTCAACAGCACGGCTTCGATGGCGTGCGGGGTATAGTGTTCGGGAGGTTCCAGAGGGCTTCGAACATGGACCTGGAGACGCTTACGGCCATCGTCGAGGGCAAGCGCGAGCTGGATGGTATACCCGTCGTCGCCAACGCGAGCTTCGGCCACACGACGCCGGGGTTCACATTTCCGATCGGAGGTTACGGGAGGCTGCGCGCGGCTGGCGAAGATGCAGAGCTACGGATAGTCGAGAACTAGCGTGCCGCCTTTGGCGCCTTTCAGCACGCTTCGGCCTCGAGGGCCTCGCTTTCAGCATTTCAGATTATGTGGAGGCCGTCTGCCGGTATTGCTAGTGCTGAGAGATGCTGTAGTCTCCTGCGCGGCGGGAGTCTATCCGACCGCTTCTCTCTTCGCTGACTCCGTCGGGTACTGTGCCTTCCAGGCTTCGAACCCGCCCTCAAGGGCCGTGGCATCGAAGCCCAACTTGTTTAACTTCCGCGCCACACGGGCGCTGGTAGCCTCATCCGGTCAGGTGCAGTAGGCGACTACGCGCTGTCCCTCGACCTGGCTGCCGTACACCTCTCGTCGTTCACTCGCCCAGCCGTCAACCTCGTCTGGCGCCACCCTGACGGCGCCCGGGATGCGGGAATCGTCCTGCTCGTACTGCGAGCGGGTACGGACGTCGAGGACTATGGGTGGATCGTCCTCCTCCAGCATCCGGGAGAGCTGGGACGGTCTGATCCTGATCGAATCGCTCGCGTCTCCCTCGAAGATGCCGGCGACGTTCTCCCGCTCTTCCTCGTGCGTCGCCCGCATCACCGCCTCGCCGTAGAGCCTCGAGAGCGGCGTGGCCGAGATGCCGTGTGCCACGACCGAGACGGTGACGACGACCCCGGCGACGCCGAGAAGGAACTCGGAGTTCGCGACGCCGGCCTCGACCACGAGGAGCGCCAGAAGCAGGGAGTTCAGGCCCCGTGGCCCGAACCACCCGATAAACGCCCTCGCCGCGTTGCTTACGGCCGCCCTGCGCAGCACCAACCCTATCGCCAGCGGACGGGCGACGAAGATCACTACGGCCGCAAGGACGAGCGTCGGGATGAGGGGTACCTTCGAGAAAAGGTCGGAGATCACAACCCCGAACAGGATGAACGAGAGCAGCATCGCCATCTCGCTCGTCGTCTCGCCGTAGTCCAGGAAACACTGGCACAGGTCGAAGTTCAACACTGCTATCGCGAACCCCGCCGCGAACGCGGCCAGGAAGCCATCCCCACCGAGGGCCGTCGCCGTCGCGTAGGAGAGCAGCACGATACCAACGCCGTAGAGCGACTGGTAGACCTCGTTAACAGCGTACCGCCGGTCAGCCTTACTCATCAGCCACGCCGCCCCCGCGCCGATGGCGAAGCCGACTGCAGGCCCGAGAAGGAGCACCTTTCCGACGAGGAGAGCCCACCCGGCAGGACCGGAGGCGGCGGAGTTCGCCAGCGCGATCAGGATCAGGAGGGTAGGCAACACGACGATGTCATTCGTGCCGGCCTCGATGTTGAGAGCCTGCCGGACGGAGGCGGGGATGCGTTCCTCGCGGACCACGTCCCTGAGTACGACGGGGTCCGTAGAGGCCAGGATCGTGCCGAGAAGCAGCGCCTGGACTATCGAGACCCCGAGCAGGAAGTACGAACCGGCGGCGATGACCGCGACGATAACCACCGTCCCTGGTCCAAGAGAGAGGATGGGCACGAACCCGGCTCCGCCCATGCCGATGTTACCGATCCGTACGGCCTCGAGGCAGAGAACCATAGCCAGCGTGAGCGTCGCCACGGCCTCGAGCGCCGCGCTCTCGGGGCCGAGATCGAGAAGTCCCAGCCCGTGTTCTCCGAGCAGGAAGCCAAGGCCGAGGAAGATGATCGGGAACGAGAGCGGGGCCCGCTCCACGAGCCCCGAAGCCAACCCGGCGACGATCAAGACCACGGCGACTAGGGCGAAGCCGACCACGAGATCAGGCACGATTCGTACCTCCGCTGACGCGCAGCCGCGACGTTTCTAACGTCCTCTCCATCACCTCCGCCTTCCGGCGCCCTCGACGGGCAGGCCGGCCTTGATCCAGTCCTGTTTCCCTTCTGCGTAGTGGAGCACCCTCGCGTAGCCCATCTCTTCGAGCTCGCGGGCCTCCTCTCGTGAGGCCGAGCAGTCTCTGTTCATGCAGTAGACTACGATCTCGGCGTCCTTCTCCGGCAGTACTCTCTCAGCCTCGTCGACGAACTCGTAAGGGAGGTTGATCGCACCGGGAAGATGGCTGCTTGCGTAGTGCTCGTGGGAGAGCGCCTCGACGAGCACGAAATCGTCTGCCCGGTCCATCTTCGCCTTCAGCTCTTCACGGGCTATGTTTCTCACCATTACGTGCTCCTATTCACCGGACTAGAGTTCAAGGCGCGACTCTTCCAGGTCGAGGTCGCGCTCGATGCGGTGCATGATCTCGTCACCGATCTTGCCCTCGTCACGCATCCTGATGAGCCTCTGGCGCTGCGCCCCGAGCAGCTCGAGCATCAGGCGCTGGTAGGCGGTGCTGCGCTCCTCTACGCCGTCGGGATCTCCGTCGAAACGGGAGGCGAAGCGGTTGCGGCGGTAGTTGTAGAGGCCGCGGACGCGCTCGGCCGTGTCCTCGCGTACCCATTCCTCATCGACCAATTCCTCAAGGCGTTCCAGGGCCGCCTCGGCGACCCTGATGCGGCCGTGGGTCTCCTCCTTGTCGCCGATGTGGTCGTCTTCGAGCCCGAGCGCCCGGATCAGGAGCGGCAGGGAGAGACCCTGGATCACGAGCGTAGCCAGGATCACGCAGAAGGTCAGGAAGATGATGAGGTCTCTCTGGGGGAACTCGGCTCCCGACTCCGTCTGAAGCGGCAATGCCAAGGCGGCGGCCAGCGAGATCACACCCCGCATCCCCGTCCACGCTATGACCGCCACGCTCCGCCACGGCGGCGAAGGGTCGTGCTCGCGGATCCAGCGGCTTGCCCACCGCGGTAGATACGTCGCAGGGAAGACCCACAGCATGCGCACGAGTATGACGGTCAGGCTAGCCAGGAGCGCATAGGAGACGAGCTCACCGGCCGTGTACTCGTCGAGTCCTCCGACCACGTTCCTGAGCTGGAGCCCGATGAGGACGAAGATCAAACCGTTAAGCAGGAACGTTATGAGCTCCCACGTCGCGTACCCCTGAAGGCGCGTCCCCGAGGAGACCACGTCCGTTGCCTTGCGCCCCAGATATAACCCCGTCGTCACCACCGCGAGAACGCTGGAGAGACGGAGCTCGCCAGGCAAATGAAGGCTATGCCACAGGTACGGGGGCAACTCCTCTGCCACCAGATATGCGACGAAGGGGGTGAGCAGGGAGATGGTGTTCTGTATGGATGGGTCGTCCGAGAGGTGGCGGCGCGTCCATATGACCAGCCACCCGACCGCGTAGCCGAGGATCACCCCGCCTGCGGCGCCGACGACGAACTGCAACCCGGCCTGCCAGATCGAGAACGCCCCCGTTACCACCGCGGCGACCGCTATGCGGTAGGCGACGATACCAGTGGCGTCGTTGACCAGGCTCTCGCCTTCGAGGACGGTGACGATGCGTCGGGGGACGCCGAGGCGCTGGGCGACCGTCGTGGCCGCGATGGCGTCGGTGGGGGAGACGATGGCCCCGAGGACGAACGCTGCGGACCACGGGAGCCCTGTGGCGGCGTGGACCACGGCGGCGACAACGAAGGTCGTCGCGAGCACGAGGCCGACCGCGAGCAGCGTGATCGGCCTGGCGTTGGCCCTGAAGTCACGCCATGAGGTAAAGAGCGCAGAGACGTAGAGAAGTGGCGGCAGGAAGAGGAGGAACACCAGCTCGGGGTCGAGCTCCACCCGCGGCAACTGCGGAACGAACCCGAGCACCAACCCGCCGATGACCAGCAGGATCGGGTAAGGTACCTTGAGCCGCACGGCGAGCGTGGCGAGCGCAGCCACCGCGACGAGAAGGCCGAGGATTATCTCAAGCTGGGGCAAATCTCACGTCCAAGTTATCAGGCGAAGCGCTCGGTCATGAGCTGCGTAAGGGCGGCGTATCGCCCGAGCTCGCCAAGCAGCCTGTGCACCTGCTCGCTCTCCATGTCCCTGCCGAGCTGCTCGAGGTCGTTTATCTCCACCGAGACGGCGTAGTCGTGGGGCGGTCCGCCGCCTGATGTACTCACCCTGTAGCCCCGCCATTCGTCCACGGAAGGGAGGTCGAGTATAGCGGGGAGGTAGCGCTTCTCGATCCAGCGCTCGTACTCTTCTGGAGATACGCCCCTCTTCAGGTTGACGAGCACGATCATCGTCGGCACGGCCTCCCCTTTCCCTAACCGCTCTGCCTCAACTCTTCGAGGTCTATGTCGCGCTCGACGCGGCGCATGACGTCGGCGTTGATCTCACCGGCGTCGCGCAGGGAGACTATCGCCTCGCGCTCGGCGTCGAAGAGCTCGCGCCGCCAGCGACTCCAGGCGTCCGAGCTCTCCTGGTACTCGTCGGTGACGCGGCCGGCTTCGAGACCCGATTCATAACGCCGGATGCGCTCCTCGTAGATCTCGCGCAGCCTCTCGCGGCTGCGGGCTGGGATATTCTCGTCGTTGCAGATGCCGTCGAGCCGCTCGAGCGCAGAGCGGGTGGCCTTGAGGCGAGCCTGCAACTCGGCCATGCGGGCGTCGTCTCCGTCGTCGCGCACGCCTAAAGAGAGGATCAGGAAGGGCAGGGTCAGGCCCTGGAAGACCAGCGTGGCGAAGATGACGCAGTAGGTGAGGAAGAGGATGAGCTCCCTCTGAGGGAAGTCCGCGCCGGCCTGCGTCTGCAAGGGTATGGCGAGCGCCGCCGCGAGGGAGACCGCACCGCGCATCCCGCTCCAGCCCATCACGAGGCGCTCCTGCCACGGGGCCCTCAGATACCTCGTCCGCAGGAGCCGGTCGAGGGCACGGGTGGAGCTGGGGCCGAAGAGGAACCACAGCAACCGCAGCCCGATGACCGCGGCGCAGACGAGCGCGGCGTAGAGGAGGAGCTGCGCGACGGAGTACTCGTGCATGTTCTCCAGTATCACGGGGAACTGCAGCCCGACGAGAATGAAGAGCAAGGAATCCATCAGGAAGGTGAGGACCTCCCAGAAAGAGTAGCTCTGCACGCGTGCCCTGGCGGTGAAGAGCTTCGGGGCCTGCCACCCGACGTAGAGCCCGAGGGTCACGACGGCGAGGATGCCAGAGACGCCAAGCCTCTCGGCGACGATGTAGGAGGCGTAGGCGGGTACCAGGGTGAAAACGACCAGGATCGTCGGGTCGGACAGCCGTCCATAGAGGGGGCTGACTAGGCGGGCGACGACGAGACCGAGGATGATCCCACCTCCGCTCACCAGCAGGAACGAAAGCCCGGCCCGCGCCGCGGAGAAAGCACCCGTGACTACCGCGACGACGGCGATGTTGTACGCGACGAGCGCCGTCCCGTCGTTGATGATGCTCTCCCCGCCCACGATGGTGTGCACGCGGTCCGGGACCCCGAGCCTGCGGAACGTCGCCTCGGCGGCCACCGGGTCGGTCGGCGCGACGACAGCCCCGAGGACGAAGGCCGCGGCCCAGGGCAGTCCGGCTACGAAGTGTCCGACGCACGCGACAGCGGTCGTCGTCAGGAGCACGAGGCCGACGGCGAGAAGCCCTATGGGGCGGGCGTGGGCGCGCAGGTCGCGCGGCGAGGAAGAGAAGGCGGCCGAGAGCAACAGCGGCGGGATAAAGACGAGGAAGATGATCTCCGGCGGGAGCTCTATCTCGGGGAGGCCTGGCACCAGCCCGACTCCTATGCCGCCGAGGACCAGAAAGATCGGGTAGGGGACACCTACCATGCGGGCGAGCTGCGCGAGCAGGGCGACGACGCCGAGCAGCCCGATCAGGAACTCCAGCCGAAACTCTATCCCGTGCATGGGCTCACACTGCTCCGTTCTATCGTCGCTCCCTCACTAATTACGCGGCTCCATGACGATCTCGTCCACGTAACACCAGATCCAGTCCTCCCCAGGCTGGAAGGACTGCACGAGCGGATGCTGCGTGGCGTGGAAATGCCTGGTCGCGTGCTTGTTTCTGGAGGAATCGCAGCAGCCGACGTGGCCGCAGATCAGGCACTCGCGCAGGTGGACCCACGTATCGCCCGTCTGGAGACACTCCTCGCAGCCCTCGGCGCTCGGCTGGACGTCCTCTATCTGGTCAAGGTGCGTACACTCTCGTCCCAGCATTCTTATCAACCTCCTCACAGAGAGATGCTCCTCAGGCGGGGGCCGTCTCGCCCCCGCGTCGTCCCAGCCTCTCGGCGGGTGCGGCACGTCCCTTGCCCTCTATTATGGCCCCGGCGGCGACCGCGCTCGCGACGGCCAGGCCGGCGGCGATGAACATCGCCAACCTGAACGCGGCGAGGAACGACTCGTCTATGGCCCTTTCGATCTGGGCGCCCTTCGCCCCGCTGACGTCTGAGGGCACCTCGGCGCCGCCGAGGTCAACCTTCTCTGCCTCGAGTTGCTTGTGGGCCTGCGGCGGGAGGTCCAGGCTCTGCACCCTGGCGTCGAGACCGCTGGAGAAGACGAGGAAGACGAAGATGCCGAGAACGGGGATAGCGAGAAGCCCCGCCGTCCTGGAGACGGCGTTGTTGACGCCAGAGGCCAGGCCCGAGTGCCTGCCCGAGACCGAGTTCATCGCCGTGGTCGTAAGCGGCGCTATCACGAGCGACATACCGAAGCCGAGCACGACGACAGCAGGGAAAAACGTCGTCCAGTAAG
>CADDZK010000190.1 GCA_902812425.1 Actinomycetota bacterium | reverse complement strand
ATGCCGAAGAAGATAGCATCTGCTAGATCCAAGCCACCCCGCTGTACGATGATGCCTGCTGCTATGAGGATGGTCTCGCCTGGGAGGGGCACGCCCGTGCTCTCGGCCATCACCCCCAAGAAAACGATCAGGTACCCGTAATGGGAGATGAGGTGGAGGATGTTATCCATCAGTGGATGATACTACTCGTCTTGGCTCGACTCGGCCGCCCTGAAGCCGCGGACCGAGAGCCACAGTGCGTAGACACCGCCGACGCAGACCAGCCACAGGAGGGCGGAGAGGTAGCCGGCGAGCACGTCAGTCGGGTAGTGGACGCCGAGGTAGAGCCTGGAAAAGCCGATCAGGAGCACAACGACGACTCCGGAGAGGGCCACGGCCCACCGCGCTATTCCTTTCAGCCGGTAGGCCAGGATCACGGTGAGCATCCCGTAGAACCCGACGGCGACCGTGGCGTGGCCGCTCGGGAAAGAGTAGTAGGAGGCGTGATAGCCAGAATTGAAGAGCTCAGGGCGTGCCCTCTGGAAGACGTCTTTGAGGACGGTGGTTAGCACGATACTGCCTGCGGTCGAGACGACGAGGAGTATCGCTGAGAGTCTCCAGCCCCTGCGGTAGAAGAGAAGGGCCACCACGGTGAGGAGCGGCAGCACGAGCCAGTAGTAGCCGAGCGCGGTTATGATGCGCATCGGCTCGTTCAGCCAGCCGGGGAAGGTCGAGTGGATCCAGAGCAGCACCTTCCTATCGAAGGCACGGCTCTCGCCCTCGAGTACCGCGTCCGTCAGAGAGATAAAAGCCCAGATGACGAAGGCCGAAACCGCCAGACCCGCCGCGAGCCAGACCGCGGCGACCGCCGTCAGGCGCTCCGAGAGCCACCTGACTATCTCTCTTCGACCCTTGATCATACGGGGATTCTAGCCCGTTTTGAGGTTCACGCGGCGCGTATAATCTTCGTGGCGGACGTCCCAAGGAGGAGCGAGCAGCTTGCAGAACAACGACATCGTCAGGGCGCTTGAGGCGATCGCGACGCTCATGGAGATCAAAGACGAGGCGTACTACCGCGTGCTCGGCTACCAGCGCGCCGCGGAGTCCGTGGCAGCACTCGGACGCCCCGCCACGGAGGTAGAGGACCTCACGACGCTCCCCCACGTCGGCGCGACGACCGCCGCGGTGATACGCGATCTCGCCGAGGACAGGACGCCCGAGATCCTCGCCGAGCTTACGAACGAGATACCGGCAGGACTCGTCGAGATCACGCGCCTACCCAGCGTCGGACCGCGCACGGTCGGGCGACTGTGGAAGGAGCTAGGCGTCACGAACGTCGAGGAGCTAGCGGCCGTAGACCCGGAGCAGATCGCCTCGCTCAAAGGCTTCGGGAAGAAGAGCGCGGAGAAGATCGTGCACGCCGCCCGTACTTACAACGCGACAGAGCGCAGGATGCTCCTCGACGAGGCGAGCGCCATGGGCGAGCGGATTCTCTCGTTCGTCCGCTCGCACCCTGCGACACAGAGGGCGGAGATCGGGGGCTCCCTGCGCCGCATGAAGGAGACCATAGGCGACCTCGACATCGTCGCGGCGAGTGAAGACCCTGCATCTCTCGCCGACGACTTCGCAGAAGCTCCTTTCGCCGACGAGGTTCTCGCCCATGGTCCGAAGAAGGTCTTTATCCTCTCCGGCGGGACCGAGGTGGATTTGAGGATCGTCGAGCCCGAGGCCTACGGCTCGCTCCTGCACCACTTCACGGGCGGGCAGGCCCACAACATCGCGCTGCGCGAGCGGGCCGTCAAGATGGGGATCAACATCTCGGAGTACGGCCTGGCAGAGGCAGGGACAGGCGACTACAGACCCGTCGCCACTGAAGAGGATCTCTACTCGCGGCTCGGCCTCGCCTACATACCTCCTGAGTTACGCGAGGACGCAGGTGAGATAGAGGCCGCAGAGAGAGGCACGCTGCCCGACCTCGTCTCCGTCGAGGACGTGCGCGGGGATCTGCACGTCCACACCAACTACTCTGACGGCAAGGGCACCATCGAGAGCATGGCCGAGGCCGCCATCGCGCTAGGCTACGAATACCTCGTCTTCTGCGACCACTCGCAGAGCCTCAGGGTGGCCAACGGCCTCTCGCCGGAACGCCTGAAGCGGAAGATGGATGCCGTGAGGGCCGCCGACGAAAAGTATGGTGAGATACACCTCCTCTGCGGCTCCGAGGTAGACATCTTGAGGGACGGCTCCCTCGACTACGAGGACGACGTGCTCGCCGAGCTAGACTTCGTGGTTGCGAGCGTCCACACCTCTTTCGGGGTCGGCGAGAAGGCGATGACGGAGCGCATCGTCAGGGCGATGAACAACCCTCACGTGCGGACCATCGGCCACCCGACTGGCCGCATCCTGAACCGCAGGGAACCCTATGAGGTCGACGTATCGCGCGTGATCCTGGAGGCAGCGGCGACGAACACGGCCCTGGAGGTCAACGCCTACGTCGACCGTCTCGACCTCTCTGTTCCCTACGTCCGCGAGGCCGTGGGGATGGGCGTCAGCATCACCATAGACACAGACGCCCACGATGAGAGGGCCCTGGGCTACATGAAGTACGGCGTCTCGCAGGCGAGGCGGGCGTGGGTCGAGAAGGGGAGCGTGATCAACTGCCTCCCCTTCGACGAGTTCGAGAAGTACCTCGAGAGAGGGAAGTAGCCCCGAGCGATGGAAGACCCCTTCTCCGGCCTCGCAGATCGTTACAACTCGACGGGCACGATCCTGCACCAGGTGATCCGCTACGAGCTCGTAGACCGTGGGATCTCCGAACACCTCCCCGGACCGCCCGCCCGCGTCGTCGACGTCGGAGGCGGCGCCGGACAGCAGGCGATCCCGCTGTCGCGCAAAGGCCACGAAGTCACGATCCTCGACCCCTCGCCGAAGATGCTCGCCGAGGCGCGTCGCAGGCTGGCCCGCGAAGACGCAGGGGTGCGAAGACGGGTGCGGCTCATCGAGGGTACGGGGGAACTCTCACATGAGACGCTGGACGGGGAGACCTTCGACGCGGCTCTCTGCCACGGCGTCTTGATGTACCTCGAAGACCCGCAGCCTATGATCCGAGCCCTCTCGGCCCTCGTCCATCCCGGCGGCATGGTCTCCATACTCACCAAGAACGCCGCCGCCCTCGCCTTCCGCCCTGCCCTGGAAGGCCGTTACGGCGACGCGCTCTCCTCGCTGGGGGCTGACAGGGACCGCGGGCGCCTCGGGGTGGTGACCCGCGGGGACACCGTCGAGGAACTCTCCCGATCTTTCGAGGAGGCCGGGCTCGAGATGGAACGATGGTACGGGGTGCGGGTCTTCACTGACCACCTCGGGGAGAGGATGCCTGGTACTGAGTTGCCCGAGGTCCTAGAGCTGGAGTGGGAGGCCGGACGCACAGACCCTTACAGGTCGGTGGCGCGTCTGATCCACCTGGTAGGACGTAAGGGGCCAATCCAGGAACGGTTCGCTCGTAATTAGCCCATTTGGGAGATGCGACCTCGGATCGCGGGCGGCTAGGATGTACTCGCAGGCTGTCGAAGAGTGGGAGACGAGGAGAAGCGCGGGATGTCTGTGTCAAGCATCGAGCACACGAATGGGGAGAATCGTCTCCGTACGCCGCTCTTGGTGATAGGCGCAGGCCCCCACGGCCTCGCAACGGCGGCCTACGCCCGTCGGGTCGGCATCGAACCGCTCGTCGTCGGCCAGCCCATGGCCTTCTGGCGCGAGAGCATGCCATCGGGGATGTTCCTGCGCTCGGGCGCAGACTGGCACCTCGACGCCGCTAAAGAGAACACGCTCATAGCCTACCTACAGGAGCGCGGCATCGACCCTGTCGACGCCGACCCCATCCCCGTCTGGCTCTTTATCGAGTACGCCGGGTGGTTCCAGGAGAAGGCCGGCATCGAAGTGACGCCCGACCTGGTCAGGGATCTCTCACGTAAGGACGGACGCTTCGAGGCGACCCTCCAGAGTGGCCGCAGGGTGAGCGCAGAGACCGTGGTAGTCGCCCCTGGCATAACCCACTTCACCGTCGTCCCCGAGTGGGTGGAGGAGAACCTCTCCCCCGAGCACTGGTCCCACACCTCGACGATCATCAACTTCGAGCAGCTGCGGGGGGCGCGGGTCCTCATAATCGGGGGACGCCAGAGCGCGTTCGAGTGGGCGACCCTGCTCGCCGAGGAGGGGGCGGATGCGATACACGTCGTGCATCGCCACGACACGCCCGACTTCGCACCCGCCGACTGGAGCTTCGTGGACGGGCTCATGGACCTCACGTCCTCCGTCCCAGGCTAGTTCAAGAACCTGCCGGCGGAGGAGCGCGAAGCGATAGCCAGCCGCTTCTGGGCGGAGGGAAGGCTCAAGCTGGAGCCCTGGCTCACCCCGCGCCTGGAGAAGTCCTCGGTTCACCGCTGGCCGCGCACGTACGTGCGTAGCTGCAGGGAGCTTACGGACGGCAGGATCGCGGCAGAGCTCTCGAACGAGACGCGCCTGGTCATCGACCACATCATCCTCGCCACAGGCTACAAACCCGACATGAAAAAGGTCCCCTACCTGGCCGAGGTCCTCGACGAGATGGAGCTCGCCGACGGCTTCCCGTCCTCGACGAGCACTTCCAGACCAGTCTGCCCGGGCTGTTCGTGACAGGCTTCCCGGCTACCAGGGACTTCGGCCCCTTCTTCGGCTTCGTGCGCGGCTGCCCCGTGGCTGCCACGCTCACCGTAGCTGGGCTCACCGAGGTGCTCGATAGAGCCCCGGTCTGAAGGCTGGTCCCTACGGGGACTCGTTGAAGTTGAGCCAGTACCAACCCATGTAGCGCATGGCCTCGGAGAAGCGCTCGAAGTTGGCCGGCTTGGTGACGTAGGAGTTTGCGCCCAGCTCGTAGCCTTTCACAACGTCGGTGTGCTCGTTCGATGACGAGAAGAGTATGACGGGCAAGAGGTGGGTCCGCTCGTCGTCGCGCAACCGCTTCAGGACCTCAAGCCCGTCCATCCCGGGAAGATGGACGTCGAGCAGGACGAACTCGGGCATGATGCCTGCGCTGCGCCCCTCGCCCAGGAGATGTTCGATGGCCTCCTCGCCACTCCTCGCCACAACGACCTCGTCCACCTCTGCGACGATGCCGTGCGTGCGCAGGGCACGCATGGCGAGGGCGACCTGATCCCGGTCGTCCTCAACGAGCAGTATGGTCTTCTCATCCACACCGTCCCCCTATATCCGCCGCTGGCGGCGCATTATACCCACCAGCTTACGGAGAAAAACTGCGCCCCCGACTCTCTCGTCGGGGGCGCATCCAGCGTTCTAGAAGCTGAGTGGGCGTGATTCTAGAAGTTGGCTACGTCCTTCTCGGCGGTCCAGACGGCGGGGTCTTCTGCGCCTTCAGCCTCGCCCTGCTCCTCCAGCCAGCGCTCGGCATCTATGGCGGCCCGGCAGCCGTCGCCGGCGGCGGTTACGGCCTGGCGGTAGCGGGTATCCGAGACGTCGCCGGCGGCGAACACGCCGGGGACGCTCGTCATCGTGTTCTCCCTCTGGAGGACGTAGCCACCATCGTCCATCTCGACCTGTCCCTCGAAGAGGGCCGTAGCGGGGGCGTGGCCGATGGCTGCGAAGAACCCGCTCACCTCGATGGTCTGCTCCTCGCCGGTCTTCGTGTTCTTTACGCGCACCCCCTCGACCGAGTTCTCACCGAGGATCTCCTCGACCACCGTGTCCGTCAGAAACGTAATCTTGGGGTTCTTGCGCGCCCTCTGGAGCATGATCTTGGACGCCCTGAACTCGTCGCGGCGGTGGATCAAAACCACCTCGTCGGCGAACTTGGCGAGGACGCCCGCCTCCTCCATCGCCGTGTCGCCCCCGCCGACGACGGCGACTTTCTTGCCGCGGTAGAAGAAGGCGTCGCAGGTTGCGCAACCGCTTACGCCCTTGCCCATGAGCTGCTGCTCGCTCTCGAGCCCGAGCCACTTGGCCTTGGCTCCCGTGGCGATAACGACGGCCCTCGCCAGGGTCGGCTCGTCAGCTTCGCTATCCTCGGCCCACAGCTTGAAAGGGCGCTCCGAGAAGTCGACCCTCTCGATGTTCTCGGGGCGCATCTCGGCCCCGAAGCGAGCGGCCTGGGCCTCGAAGTCGTCCATCATCTCGGGTCCCATCACGCCGTCCTTGTAGCCGGGATAGTTCTCGACGTCCGAGGTCAGCATGAGCTGCCCGCCACTCTCGAAACCTTGGAAGACGAGCGTCTTCAGGTTCGCCCGCGCCGCGTAGAGGGCCGCCGTATATCCCGCCGGACCCGAGCCGATTATCACGACGTCATACGTCTCTTGGGCCATCTAAAACACTCCTCTTATATGCAAAATCTCTAACCTCCCTATTTTAATACATCTCGCAATCCGTATTGTGTGAGCTTTACGGTACCCACGCGGCTAAACTTAAAGGCGTGCAGAAGACCCTCTCTATCCTGCTCCCCGCGGCTCTGGCCGCGCTGATCGTGGCCTGCCTCCTCTGGCTGGCCTCCGACGGGAGGATCTCCGCCGTCGAGACCCCGGAGATTCGCCCGGCCCCCGAGCCCTACGTGGTCGTGCGCAGCACCTACGTGAACCCCCGGGTGCCCGACGTCAGGGTCGGCGACTTCGAGAGGCCCCACGGCGTGCCTGACTACGAAATCCTGCAGACGGACAGGAGCGAGCACGACGGCGCCAGCGGCGCGTCGCTCGTCGTGGATACCAGGGCCACGAGCGAGCGGGACCTCACGCTCATCGCGCGCGACATAAAGGCCCGCTACGCCGACCTCGACACCGTCTCCGTGGAGTTCATCGACTCGGAGAGCTTCCTCGACTACAGGGGTGGCGCGCTCATCTTCAACACCGCCGTGGGTGCTTACTACGCAGGCTTCATCTACGGCCCGCCCAACAACAAGGGCTACCTCGTCAACGCTGCCGACTGAGGCGTCCCTCACTCGCGCCAGCCGGCCAGAAACTCCTCTTGCTCCGGCGTCAGGGCGTCGACGCCCATGCCTACGGCGTTGAGCTTCGTACGGGCGACCTCGTCGTCTATCGCTCCCGGGAGCAGGTGCACCCTGTTCTCCATCGAGGCGTGATCGTTGGCGAGGTGGTAGGCGCAGAGCGCCTGGATGGCGAAGGTGAGGTCCATGATCTCCACCGGGTGCCCGTCGCCCGCCGTGAGGTTGACGACCATCCCGCGCCCGACGAGGTTGAGCCTCCTGCCGTCTTCAGTCGTGAACTCCTCGACGTTGCGGCGTACCTCGCGCGTGTTCGTCGCCGTAGCCCTGAGGCCTTCGACGTCTATCTCCACGTCGACCCCGCCGGCGTTGGCGAGGATGGCCCCGTCGCGCATCCGCTCGAAGTGCGCGCCCGTCAGGACGTCCGTGCTCCCCGTCGCCGTGATGAAGACCTCCCCTATCTCGGCGGCATCGAGGGCTGGCAGCACGTCGAAGCCGTCGGCGTAGGCTTCGAGGCCGCGCACGGGGTCGACCTCGCAGACGGAGACGCGGGCGCCCAAGCCCGCCGCGTAGCGCGCTATGCCCTTGCCGCACCAGCCGTAGCCGAGCACGACGACGCGTTTGCCGCCGACCATCAGGTTCGTGTTCTGCATTATCGCCGTGAGCGTCGACTGCCCCGTCCCGTAGCGGTTGTCGAAGAGGTACTTGCACCTCGCGTCGTTCGCGGCGATCACGGGGAACTCGAGGATCCCCTCCCTCTCCATCGCCCTGAACTTCGCAACCCCGCTCGTCGTCTCCTCGGAGGCCCCGCGAATGTTCGAAAGCAGGTTTCTTCGCGTCGTGTGCGCGAGGCGCACGAGCACCGCCCTGTCGTCTATAAAGACGGCATCCTTGTCACCAGCGGCCCGGTACAGAACACGCTCGAGCTCCC
>CADDZK010000189.1 GCA_902812425.1 Actinomycetota bacterium | reverse complement strand
GAGCGGAGAGGGGCGAACGAGCGAGTATATCGGCAAGATGCTGCCAGAGGACCTGGCCAGGGAGTTCGGCGTCCCGGAGGATGAGCGAAGGCTTGGCTAGACGCTGCGTTTCTTATGTGCAATGTGCCGCGAAACGCGCTCCATCTGTACATAAGAAACTGATAACACCTGCCGGACGTATCATGTCCTTTTTGGGGGTAGACTCTCCTGACCGGGGCCATGCGCCTTTTCACCCAACATCGGAGAAAAGGTATTCTCGGAGGTCCGCATCCGCGAAAGGAGAGACGATGGCGAGGGACGACGTAGAGGTCCACCCGGTTCCCCCCAAGACCAGAGGTTACGTTCTCCACTGTTCCACGAGGGACGATACGTTGGCGAGTACGAGGACAGCCGGGCGGGCGACGAGGACCGGGAGGCGAAGATCCAGGAAGCCATCGGGGCGTCCGAGCCGCTACTAAAGGCATGTTCGCAATCCTCTATCCGGATGATCGCCGTGCGGTGGAGCTCCAAGATGAAGGGGGAAGACAGAGAGAAGGCCAAGGAGATAGGGGAGTACGGCCTTTGCCGAAAGAACCCGGGCACTAACCAGCGCGTCATCGACACCATCCCAAGAAAGCCATACTGGAGGAAGCCGTGAGCGTGTGGCTTTCACGGTAGCTCTCCATCTGCGCCTATGCACCGAACGTCGGGGAGTGGGTCTTCTACGAACCTAGACTTCCGCTTTACGGCGTTCTTGAAAGGTTCGCATGCTCAACAAGACCCGCCCGCGCCCCACTCTCGGCGCTCAGCCGCGTACCAGACCACGCCGTTGCCCCTCCAGCGGGTCCTTCCCCGATAGGTCAGTCCGGCCTTCTCCATCACCCTACGCGAAGCGGCGTTCTCAGGTAGCGTTATGCTGATGATGCGCTTCAGGCCGAGTTCCTCGAACCCGTAGCCGACACTGGCCAACGCCCCCTCGGTAGCAAGGCCGCGCCCCCAATAGGGGCGGTCGAGCATCCACCCTACCTCGGTCTTGTGCTCTCCCTCCGGCCAGTCATCGTGGACCATTAAGCCGATCCGTCCGATGAAGGCACCGGAGGCCTTCTCCTCTACCGCCCAGAGGCCGAACCCCCTCGCTTCCCAGTGGCTTATGAATCCTCTGACCTGCTGGGAGCTTTCTTCCCTGGTCATCGTTTTGGGCATGTACCTCATCACGTCGGGGTCGGCGCACATACGAGCGTAAGGGTCGAGGTCCTCTGCTCGCCATGGGCGCAGCAGGAGCCTAGCTGTCTGTAGTTCGCTCACCGGCCCATCTTAGCAACCCCCTTAGGGCTCAACCGAACGTCACCCTAACGGAGTTCTAGGAAGTTCGCCCTAGGGGTGACTCTACTGCTTTATCACCGACTCTGCAGGCTGTGGGGTGGTTATCGGATCACCGTGCAGATGTACGATCTTCCAGGTGCCATCTTCGGGTCGGAGGACCATCGTGTTTCGTAAGTCGATTGGGTTGAGAACCTCGCTTCCTCCGACCTTGGCCCTCTCGTGCGCCAGCTGCACGACGCAGGCCAGCTCCTCCAGTGGCTCTGGGGAAGAATCGAGGCTACGCCGATCGCTCGCATGTATGGTGGACCGCCCGAAGCGGGCAACAACGCGGTTATGAGGCCAAAGACGAGAATAGCGAGGCCTATGACCGCAAGCGAGATCCATGCGATTCTGAGAAGGGTGCTATCGCGCTGAGTCATCGACCCCCTTGAGGTTGGGATGTGTACTCTCTAGCGCCTCTGAGGATGCCATACGGCGCAGCCCAGCGCAGCTCTACGAAGGTTATTCACCGGAGTGCGTGGAAAGTGTCTTCTTAAAAGTTCGTGTGTACGGAGTTCTAAGAAGTTCGCTGCCTGCTACCTCAATCAGGGCTCTTGTCCTTCCTTGACCACGGTCCCGTCGGTACGCTCGATGCGCCACGAACCGTCGTCGAAGGCGCGAAGGACCTCTCCCCGCTCGGGGTAGTGGATCACGTCGGGCACCGCTCCCGATCCGAAGATCAGGTAGGAGCAGGGCGCACCAGAACGGTTCGCGACCTGGTGGGCGTTCGCCACGCCTGCAGGCCAGCAGGCGGCATCGCCGGGGTGGAGCGTGTGGGGGCCGTCCTCCTCGACCACAGTCACCTCCCCGGAGAGCACGTAGAGCAACTCGTCCTCCTCCTCGTGCCAGTGCGGGTCGGAGCGCGACCCCGGTTGCAGCGTCTCGACGTGGGCGACGAACTGGGTCAACCCGCCCTCCTCGGAGAGGTGCACCGACTCGCGAGCGCCGTAGTTCTGCTTGTCTTCTTCGGTACCCCGATCCACTGCTGCCCGACCTTTTCGGATGATCATGTGGGCCCTCCCAAGGTGTGTCGTACTCGCGTACAACCTAACTTTGCCCTCCTCAAAGCACTCGTGCAAGGCAAACGAATCCGAGGCGAGCTCAGGCGATAAGTGACGCACCTGACGACTCGTTGTGCTTCATCTTATAGGGCTCGGCGGGGTGGGACTAACCCTTTCTTGCGCCTTTATTCACCCGAGTGCGTGGAAGGCCCTTACTCACATATTTGCTCAGACTGGCGCAAGCGTGAAGTTGAAGCATAATCCCGTTGTCACAATCGGCGTTCGCCGACGCAGTGCCGGTCGCGACAACAGTCCTTGGCGTCGGACCGTAGTAGGTAGCTTCTCCAAGGTTCGCATGTACGGAGTTCTAAGAAGTTCACTTACAGCTACTCGCCGGTGTTACGCCTGAGGGCCTCAAAGTCCTTCACGTAGATTTGGCGGCTTCTCACCTCGATACAGCCCTCCTCCCGGAGTCCCCCGATGGCCCTGCTCACCGCCTCCCTTTGGGACCCTATCATGGAGCCCAGCTGATGGTGGGTGTAGCGAGTAGTTATCCTGTAGTGACCCTCGGGGGTGACCAAGCCCTCGCTTTCTACCAGCAGCACCAGCATGCTAGCCAATCGTCCCTTTACTTCCTTTGTGCCCAGGTCTACCCAGCGCTCTTCCATCTGCACCAGCCGACTTGCCGTAAGCTGTGCGAGCCTCAAGGCTACCTGCGGCTCTTCGTCCACCACCTCCTCGAGGTACTCTCGATCGAGGCCGCCTATTAGCGATGGCTCAAGGGCACGCGCACATAGCTCCCGCTGCCCGATGGCCCTGCTCGCCAGACCTGTCGCTCCTAAGGGAGTGCCGTACTCCACCACCGCGATGGTGAGCTCATTTCCGGAGTGTGCTCTCTCGCAGAGTTGCACACGTCCTCTGAGCACCAACAACATCCTCTCGGCGTGCTCCTCGGAGCCTATATCAAAAGTCTCACCCGCTCGCAGGCTCTCGCAGGAGATGCGCCCTGCGAGTTCGTCCAGGGCCTCGGCGGAGAGCGGCTCCAGGAAGTCCACGAGGGAGAGAAGCTGCGTCAGTCTCTCGAAAGGTCTAGTAAGGGTCGATACCATGGTACGAGAATGATGCCGGGAGCTGACCCTGACCACTGTGTTCCGGAACACCTATCAACGAGGATGGCCCAAAGTATTCAGTGTCCTCCCCGACCCCTATTCACCGGAGTGCGTGGAAGGGGTCTTCTCGGAAGTCAGACTGATTCAATAAATCCGTTGGCTATGCGTGCATCTCCGATGACCAAAGAACCAGCTTCCTCCGCAAAACTACACGTTGAAAGTGCGTAATGAATCGTGCGAGACTCGGTCGATGTTTACTGTGGCCCAGCGCGGACGGATTCGCGACTGCCTCGTTCAGGCGGCAAGCGAAGACGAACGTATCACAGCCGCCGCCTTCGTCGGTTCTGCGGCTATAAATCGAGAGGACCGATGGTCGGACATCGACCTTGCCCTGCGAATCCGTTCCGACCTCGAACCCGAGGCGGTTGCGCAGCACTGGACGGAGCGCATGTACGCCGATCACGACGCTGTCCACCACCTCGACGTATGGGCAGGACCGGCACTTTACAGGGTCTTCCTCCTGTCGAACACCCTCCAGGTCGACCTCTCGTTCTGGCCGTCGCCGGCCTTCGCCGCATCTGGTCCGACGTTTCGCCTCCTGTTCGGGGAGACGAATGATGCTCCGATGTCGCCCCCGCCGTCGACCGAAGCACTGGTCGGCATGGGCTGGCTGTATGCGCTGCACGTCAGGTCGAGCCTCGCGCGAGGCCGTCGATGGCAAGCGGTCCACATGCTCGACAGTCTCCGTGAGCAGGTCGTCGCCTTGGCTTGCCTCCGCTTCGGACTGCCCGCCCACCAAGGCCGCGGGGTCGACGACCTACCCCCCGAAGAGACCGATCTTCTCGCCGACGCGCTGGTCGTCTCTCTGGAACCCACTAATCTCCAGAGGACCTTCGCGAGCGCGGCACGCCTACTTCTCAAAGAGGCGCGCCACATCGACGCCGGGCTGGCCGCTCGGCTGACGGCGCCGATCGAAGAGCTGGTCCGCTCCAGCCACAGCTCGCCGCAACGGCCGCGCTATTAGCGAAACTGAGACCGGTGGGCATAAAGCCAACAAGAAGTCTAGAGCTCCATGAGGAGCATAACCGCGGACCTAGAGTGAGATGCTTCGGCAGCTAAAGGGTCTCCGTTATGCACGAACGTCCTAGAAGGGCTCTTCTGCGAAGTTCGCATAGCCCCGGTCCGACTCATATAAGCGTACCCAGCTGAGATCGGCTGCAAGCGGACCGGGCGGGGGGCCGCCAGCGCAGCAGAGCGGCACCCGAGCCAGAGGGGATCGCTCGGGATCTACGGCACGGAGCGGTAGCCGATCGCTTCGAGCCGCTGGCCCAGCTACACCCGTTGGGCGAGGTAGTAGGTGCCCAGGCCGACCTGCCCTACGGCGACCGTGCGGACGCCCCGGCGCTCGAAGCCGCGCTTCAACAGCGCCGGCGGGGTGAAGAAGGGCGTGCGCGAGCCGAAGGAGCTGGCGTTGACCACGAAACCTTCGGACTTCAGGAAGGGCGATAACCCGGTCGAAGAACGGCGGCATGTTGAGCATCGCGATCAGGTCGAACCCCTCGTCGTCTTCGAAGCTTGCGATGTCAGCGACCAGGAACCAGACCGGAGTGCTCCGATCAGCTGCCTTAGCCTTCGCCTGCGCCACCATCTCCGCAGAGACGTCTATGCCGACGACCTCGGCGTCCGGGTAGCGATCGGCCAGCTCGAGGGCAGCGGCACCCGTCCCGGCGCCGCTGTCTAGGATGCGGCCGGGGCTGGCCTTCAGGCGATCGAGCGCGGCCACGAGCGGCTCCAGATATTCGGGCGAGTCGGATCGGACACGCTCGTCCCAGCCGACCGCGACCGAGTCGGAGAACCTCCGCACGGGATAGCTGAAGAGCCGCCAGCTCCAGGGGAACCGGGCGACCGCCGAGTTGACCGATCGGCCGAGCGCCCGAACCAGCAGGCCGGGCCCGCGACGGGTATTGGGCTCCGCCGTCAAGCGTCCCCCCGGTTCACGCAAAGCGCGCAGAGTCCCGCGGGCTTCAGGGCCGTGGTTTCGAGCCGCACCCCGGACGACGAGGCCCCATGATCATCCTCCGGTCCCACCCTTCCGCCTCGGAGAGGTCGGCGATCCGGTCGAAGTCCTCGCGCACCAGCTCTGTGTAGCGGGGTCCTCCATCCCGCCCATGCTATCGCTTATTCACCCAAGTGCCTAGAAGGGGCCCACTCGGATATTTGCTTAGACCGGCACGAACCTGACACTAAAGCGTAATCCCGTTGCCCTAATCAGCGTTGACCGACGCAGTGGCGGTCGCGACAACAGCCGCTAGTGGAGCCGTCCCTGCGCATCCGAAGGCTCTGATGGCGTAACCAACGGCCTTTTGCCGATACATGAAGAAGGCGTTAGCACTCGTTAAGTATAGACTTAGAATCATGGAAGGTACCGCAGTGTTGCTGTGGCCGCTGCAAGGTCCCCCGATGGGGGAGAGCGTGGTGGCGGCGGGCGATCTAAAGAACACCGTCTGGATGATCCCCCTAGGGCTTGTCGTCTTCCTATTCTGGGCAGCTCGCAGATGGAGAACTCACGAGGCAGAACGGAGGCATCGGAAGCTAGCTGAAGAGAACCAGCATAAGGCCCGCAGCCTGTATGAGGAGGCATTCGGCATGGGGGACTTATGCGTGATCGACGATATAGTCGCTGAGGAGTTCTTTGACCACCGCGGCCGGGATCATGGTCCGCAGGGGCTCAAGCGCACCGTCGCCGAACTTCGCCGTACATTCCCCGACTTGCGCGTCTCGATCGAGGAGCAGGACGCACAGGGCGATACGGTCACGACCCGCTGCGCGCTGTGTGGTACGGACCGGGGTGGTCTGCTCTGGTACCCGCCGACCGGCAGACGTGCCACCTTCGCGGCTACGTACATTGACCGCTTTTCGGGCGGCGCACTAGTTGAGCACTGGGGAGAGTCGGATACGGGAAGCCTACTGGAGCAGCTCGGCCTGTCGCCGTCATAGTTATTCACCTACCTTCCGAGAGGCTGATTTTCGCGAACTTCGCCCTTGGTTAATTCTGTGAACTTCGCCTATACGGCGTACTATGAAGCTTGACAAGCTTTGCTTCGACTAATGCCTTCACTCCGTCGTTGGTGGAAGCTCTTCGGCAAGAAACCGTCGTTCTTGTTGCCCATCATCTTGGCGTGACCTCCGATCGGTGAAGGGTCGAAGTAGCGGGCCAGCGTCGCCGGCCTCGCGGCCCCCGTTACCCGAAAAGCTCGGCGAGCGCCACCGCGCAGCGCTCCAGGGCGGCGCGGTCTTCCTCCGAGAAGGCGTCCACCTGTTCGCTCTCAACGTCGATGGTGCCGACGACTTTCCGTCCCGCTAAGTCCACGACCGGGACGATGATCTCCGAGCGGGTGGAGCCGAAGGCCGTTAGGTAGCGCGGATCCTCCCTCACGTCGCCCACCACGACGGTTTCCTCCGAGGCCACCGCCAAGCCGCTCAGGCCCTGGGTTACGGGGAAACGGGGATGGGCCGGCGCACCGGGGCCGTCGAAGGCGAGGATGGCTATCTCCTCTTCGGTCACCTCGTAGACCCCCGCCCACCGGTAGTCGCCGGCCCGCCGGATCGCGCTAGCGATGCCGGCCGCCTTCCGTTCGCGATCACCGCCGCCTTCGAGTGCGCGGCAGACCTCATCTAGCAAGCGCGACTCATCCACAGCGTTGATGGTAGCGATTGGCCGGACGGGGAGCAAAGTCATGAACAGGCTGGAGTGTTCTGCGAACTCCGTCAAGGCGAAGTTCTCAGAATTCGCCCCAAGAGAAGATCTACTCCTGTATCACCGACTCTGCTGGCTGCGCGGTAGTTATGGGGTCGGCGTGGCGGTGTACGATCTTCCACTCGCCATCTTCTTCTGGGCGGAAGATCCTCGTGACCCTAAGGGCGAACGGGGTGATCTCCTCGCTTCCTCCCACCTTGGCCTTCGGTCGCTCTATCCACACCACGTAGGCAAGCTCCTCAGTTACGTACTTCGCTACGGTCTCAAAGCCGGTCATCTCACCATCTCTGACCTGTGATGCGGCATGTTCGGTGACCTTAGCGACCTCGTCCCACCCACGCACGGGAGGGCCGAAGGGGTTGGCGAGGGTTACGTCTTCTTTATGGGAGAAGACCCTCTTGGTGGGCTCAGGGTCCCCTTTCAAGAACCCGTCCATCGATAGCTGAAATTGCTCGATTAGTCGGTCTACACCCTCTACGGCAGACATCCAGATTGCTCCTTTCCCTCGATACCCTGCCATCATCCTACGCTATTCATCCAACATCGTAGAAGGGGTCTTCTCAGAAGTTCGCACCAGACGCTAGTAGATGGGATCATACCGTTATCGGTGGAAAGGGTTGACCCGCTTCGGCAAGAGGGTCGGAAAGGAGAAGCTTGAGATGGGCGAACATGAAAACACAGAACTCGTGCA
>CADDZK010000188.1 GCA_902812425.1 Actinomycetota bacterium | reverse complement strand
CTCCGTGGCCATCCTCCTGACGTACGGCACGGCCCGCATCCTGCTCGCCGGCGACGCCGAGGCCAACGAAGAGGAGTACATGGCGAACGGTCCCTACACGGGTCCTCTAACAATTCTCAAGGTAACCCACCACGGCTCCAACACCTCGTCGACCCCTCTCTTCCTCAGCCGCTTTCCACCCAGAGTAGCCGTCATCCAGTGCGGGGTGGACAACCCCTACGGGCATCCCACCCCAGAGACCCTCGACAGGCTTCAGCGGGCCGGTGCCAGAGTGTTCCGCAACGACGAGGACGGGGATGTGATCGCCACCATAAAAGATCAGGAGCTGAAAGTAGCCGTCACCAGACCTTGATCGGGGCTAAAGCTGTGGCGCTTGAGAACCGAGAATGTTCCTGTATTGTTACCCTTGTAGGGTACCGAGAAGGAGGAAAGAACCATGGTCAGCTTCAACCGTGTCATACTGGCCGGCAATTTGACCAGAGATCCCGAACTGCGTTTCACCAACGACGGCATCCCCGTCTGCTCTTTCGGGCTCGCCGTCAACAGGGTGCGTTCCCGCAGCGAGGAGGTGGACTTCTTCGACGTCAGCGCCTGGCGCGAACTCGGGGAGACCATCGCCAACTACAAGAAGAAGGGCGATCCCATCCTCGTCGAAGGCCGCCTGCAGTACCGTACCTGGGAGGCCCAGGACGGCTCCAAGCGCTCCAAGGTCGACGTGGTCGCAGACAACGTGCAGTTCCTCGGCGGCAGGGGTGACTCCGACGATGGCGCCTCCTCGGGCGGCGGAGGTGGACAGGCCCGCCGTGGAGGCGGGCGCGGCGGCAGGCGCGAAGAGGTGGATATCAACGAAGAAGACTTCGAGGACATACCATTTGCCTATCTCAACACCAAGCCGCTCATAGCCCGAGATATCCTGTGAGGTAACTTCGAAAATCTGCAGGGGCTGTAGAGTCGAAAAAGACCTTGCAGAATTCTACAAAAATACAGAGATGGCAGACGGTCACCTGAACCACTGCAAGCTCTGCGTCAGATCGCGCGTACAGAAGTACCGGCGCGAACACTTAGAGCTCTACGCCCAATACGAGAAAGCCAGAGCAAGCCTGCCCCATCGGGTCGAGGCGCTTCGAAGATACCGGGAAGAACACAAAGAAGAGATATCCGAGTACAAGAAGAAGTGGGCGTCGGACAACGAGGAGAAGGCAGCTGCGTCGAAGCTTGCTTACTACGAACGCAATCGCGAAGAAGTGATCGCTCGTAGTAAGAAGTAGGCTGAGAACAATCCTGAAAAGGTTGCGCGTGCGAAGGCCGACAATCGCCGCAAGAGGAGAGCTACGAGGCACATCGGTCCAGGCAGCTTTACCACCGAGGACTTCAAAGAACTCTGCCAGAGTTACGGCAACAAATGTCTGGCTTGTGGAGACACCGAAGCCGCATTGGAGGCCGACCATATCGTGCCTCTGACCAGAGGAGGCTCGGACGACATCGGCAACATACAGCCGTTGTGCGGGTCCTGTAACAGGAAAAAGTTCGTGAACACCATAGACTACAGGCCGCTATTGGCTGCAAACACCGGCCAAGCAACGGCACGTGAGGTCTCATCAGACTTTGAGAATCCTCATGCGTCTGGTATCGGGAGGATACGGGCGCACTAGCGCAGGCGGACATCGGCAGTAGGCCGCAAAACCTCGGCCTGCGGAGAGGACGCTCGTCGTCTATCGCCGCGAGCCTGGCGCGACCTCCTACTGGTCGGGGAAGGTCACGTCGTTGACGGTGATGTTGACCTCTGTGACCTCCAGGCCTGTAAGGCTCTCCACGCGCTGTATCACGTTCTGGCGGACCACGTCGGTGATCTGGGCGATGGGCTGCCCGTAGGCCACGTTCAGCGTAAGGTCCACGGCGGCCTGTCGCTCGCCGACGTCGACCGAGGTGCCCCTGCTGCGGTTCATCCCACCGGTCACGCTGCCCAGGAACTCCCCGACGGTTGGGGAGTTGTCTCCGGGCAGCCGGGTGCCGCCGTGGGACGGGTAGACGTTCTCGACCTCCTGGACCGCAACGTTGACGAGGGCGAGCACCGCCGCGTCCTGTATGGTCGTGGTCCCCAGATCGCTATGAAGCGGGTGCTGCTGGTCTGCGGCTGTCGTCACGACGTTTCCCCTTTCTCTCCCTTTTCCGAGGTACCGTAGGATAGCTCATCTGGTAAGTTCCGGTGCGCAGACATGCCGTGGGCGAAGACATGATTAAACATAAAGGAATTAATCATAAAGGTTGCTTGAATACCCCGTAAGGTATATATTTAGCCGGTCCACGAAAAGGCAAACCCGCTGTGAGGCGGGGACGCAAAGCCGACGGGCCTCCGAAGGAGGTGGCCGGGCTGCCGATGGGAGGTTCACCGCTTGAGGACCATAAGTAGGCCGAGAGTCTACAACCCTCCGGTCCTCCTTTGCCCTGTGTTCGACACATCCCAAAACATACAAGGCGTGTGGTCGGTGGGGATCACAAACCTCGTGAAAGCTCTGCGGGCGGATGCGGGCTAGCCAGGACATAAGACCCGACGGGGTCGTTCGCCTCATCGAGGCGTACAGGGAGCGTGGCGACCGGGCGGCGATCGAGCGCATCCTCGCCGTGCACGGCAGGCTCCTCAACCACATCGTGCGCAGGCACGCCGACTCCTCCGGGGAGACGTACGAGGATCTTTTGCAGGTGGGCTACGTAGGCCTCATAAAGGCCGTCAACGGGTACAGGATCGGTTCAGGCGCGAAGTTCGACTCGTACGCCTACGCGATGATGGAGGGTGAGATCCGTCACCATCTCAGGGACGCCGGGCTCGTGAAGAAGCCCCGCTGGGCGCGCTCTCTCTACGCGAAGGTCTCGGAGGCGACGAGCAGGCTCACCGCCGAGCTCGGGCGCCCGCCGCTCGTCGAAGAGGTTGCCAGGGAAGTCAACGTCTCAGCCAGGGGTGTCCTTGAGCTCATGAAGCTCTATCTCGACACCAACGTCTCGTCACTCGACGAGGAAGAAGAAGGGGTGGATCTCTCGGCGATAAAGAGTCTGCACCACGAGAGCTTCTCGCTGCCCATAGAAGACCGCATACAGCTCGAAGAGGCGTTCGAGTCGTTGACCGAGCTACAGCGCAAAGTCATCTACCTCTTCTTCTACAAGGACCTCACCCAGACCGAGATAGGCAGGAGGCTCGGGCTCCCGCAGCGCAAGATCTCACGCGTCGTTGCGTCTGGGATCAGGACCATGAAGGACTCCCAGGATGCGGAAGGCAAGGGTCTTGGGTGGCACAGCTGAGGAAAAGGGGCTCTGAGCGGGGGTTCACCCTGCCCGAGGTTATGATCGTCATCGTCATCATGGGCATACTCGCGGCGATAGCCATTCCGGCGTGGTGGGGGATCGCGGACGGACGCAGGGTAGACTCGGCGGCCAACCAGCTCGTCGCCGATATGCGTCTGTCAAGTACCACAGCGACAAACAGGCTGGCTTCGTCGTACCTGATCTTCAATGCTTCCGGCGGTACGGTGACTTGCGGCGGCAGGCAGGCGGATTACTGTCTTCTCAGGCCCACGAGCTCGGGACTGCAGGCGCAAGCACGCGATCTGCCGGACGACGACAACGCGGCGTCTCCTCCCAAGCGACTGCTCAAGATCACCTCATCAAACATGACCGTCGATCCCACGGGATTGTCCATACCCGGTGTGGTCGGCGGCACTACGAGCACGGTTGAGTTCAAGTCGGATGGTTCTGCACGCATGCTGGGCGGGGCTGTTGCGGCCCCCATGGTTACGGTCAGGACCTACGGCGACTCTGCGGGGGCTCAGACCTGCGCCGCCTCACACGCGAAACCGTGCCACGACATACAGATCACAGCCACGACTTCGAGGGCCAAGGTTGCTTACTGAGAGGCTCAAAGGCGAATCGGGTTACACGATGGCGGAGGTCCTCGTTGCGATCATAATCCTCACCGTCGCCATTATCCCGATGGTGAGCATGTTCGACGCGGGCCTGAAAGCCTCCATGAAGGGCAGCAACTACGACAAGGTGCGCATGCTCGCCAACGAGCGCCTGGAGAAGGTCAGGGCGCTGCCATACAACAAGACCAGCCCCGCCGGAGTCAACGACAGCGCGGTCGAGATCTACCGTCCCGGAAACCCGGTCACAGGTACCAGCGGCGCCTTCTCCTACACGGTGACGACCACGTACTGGAAAGAGAGCGGCGGCACCCTCGTGCCTGATGCGTCCGATAACACCATCGTAAAGCCGATGATGCGGGTCGTCGTGCAGGTCACGTGGGCTGGGGGCAACTCGTACACGACGACAGGGTTTACGGCCTTGGGGGCGGAGTCATGACACGGAGGTTGCTGCGGGAGGAAGGGGGCTTCACCCTCACCGAGATGCTGGTAACCATGATGATGATGCTTACGGTGATGTTCGCGCTCTACTCCATCTTCGACATGAGCATGAGGGTCTTCAGCTTCGGCAACAACAAGATCGAGGCCGTCGAGACCGCCAGGGTTGGGCTGGATAAGATGGCGCGCGAGCTGCGGGCCGCCTATCCCGTAGACATGGTCAACGGCAAGACCAACCTGTTCTGGAACACGGGGGCGCCGACGACGATCCTGCCTTCACCACCGCCGGCGACAGGGCCTATCACCTTCGGCAATGACAGGAACGGGAACCGCAGAGTCTACGATTCCGCTACCGGCGTACTCGATCCCGGAGAGCAGATCACCTACAGCCTGAGCGGCACCACCCTCTTGAGGAACGGTGACCCCTTGGCAGATAACGTGCAGGCGCTGACCCTCACGTACTTCGACGCGAACGGAGCCGCTGTGACCGGCTCCCCAACAAACATAAGAGTGGTGCATATAAAGCTGGTGGTGAACATACCAGGCAACGAGGGCCACGGGCCCGTCACGCAGACTCTCGAGACCGACGTAGCCTTGAGGAACAGGGCGACGTGATGTTCAAAAAGCTCAAAGAACAGGAGGCAGGCATCGCGCTGCCGCTGGCGATCATGATGATAGTCATAATCGGGGTCATGGGCGCGGGTCTGCTGGTCTTCGTCACAACGGACCTTGGCGGCGTGGTCGAGAGCAACCAGGGACAGAGGGCCTTCAACCTCGCCGACGCAGGGGTGCAGGCCGCCAAGAGCCACCTGATGGCCGACGCTTACTATCAGAAGTACGATGGCGTCACCGATACTGCCGCCAACCCGCCCAACTTCGAGTCCTCCTGGTCCTGTGGCACCTGGGACCCCGTCGCCAAGACCTGTAGCGCAACGGGCAAGACACCGGACCTCGACCCTGGCTCAGGCAACACCGTGAAGATCTGGATCCAGTACCTCCTGCCGGCCACTACCACGGCGCAGGCGAACGACCCGACCGGAGTGTACGCGCCGGCTGTAACGCCCAACGGGCAGGCCAATTACCCCGTCGGCACAGATTACTTCAAGGTGATCTCACAGGCCACGGTCGGACAGACCAAGCGCAAGATCGAGGCGATCTACAATACCGTGAGCCTGGACGTTCCTCGGGCTTACTTCACGTCGGGCAATATAGTTCTCTCAGGCACGGCGAATGTCAGCAACATAAGCTTGTTCTCGCAGGGCAGCGTTACTCTCAACGGTGGTGCCACGATTTCGGGTGAGGATCTGGCCTACGGCAACTGGAACAAGCCGCCATACAACACTACGCCGCGTGCGGTTGTATCTTCATGTACCGCATCGGCGAAAGATACGTGCGCGGGAATCGGGGCCGCGGGAACCATCAACACCAAGGTTGCGAGCAGAGACTACGACTCGAGCACCTGCCCCAAATTCGTAAACAATTTGTCCGATCCTTCTACCTGTGCTTCTCCTTCTAGGATAACCTTTCCTTTCAGTGCCAGCCCGAACGTACCGAGCCTGAGCGATCTGGCCAACGCCGCGCAGGCGCAGACAGGTTTTGGTATCGGCGGGTCGAACTACTACCAGATCACATCAAACATGGACGTGAAAGAGAGCGGAGCAACGTATACCGGACCGAAGTGGCCCGCCAACTCCACGGTCGGCACGGTGGTTTACGTGAAGTTCACCAACGGAGCAACCCCCACTTCGAACACTTTGACGTGGAACCTGGCAGGGGATTGCACCACCCCTCCCGTCAGAGGCACCCTGGTCGTGGAGAACGGGACCGTTAGTACGTCGAACTCCAACAAAGCCCCCCTCAAGGGCACCGTAATAATCCGCGGTGTGCCTTCTGACCCATCCCACCCTGCCTACAGCGATACGGGTGGCGCGTGCATGCAGGTCTTCGTCAACGCGAGCGGCGACATCAAGCTGGCGGGCAACGTGACTCCGGGCACCCTCGAAAGAGGCAACGCAGCCGGCACCTACTCTCTGAAGCTCGCGAGCTGGCGCGAACTCTACCAGTGATGACGCCCCTCGGCTCTCTTCCCCGGCGTTCTCACGCAGTCCGGTAAAGACCCTCGACAAATCTTTCCCGGAAACCTTCTCAAGGTGTCTAGTTTCGCTCAATAGGGGCCTAACGGGGGTGTAGAGAACGATTAAGCAGCGATAACCCAAGAGAAGGAGATCCGTATGCTGCATTTTTTCGCGAAGAGGCTCAATGAGCTTCACACAGTAAAGAGGGAGGAGCGAGGCTTCACCCTCATCGAGCTCCTCGTCGTCGTGATCATCATCGGCATCCTGGCCGCCATCGCCATACCCATGTTCCTAAGCCAGAGGGACAAGGCGTACGATGCCGCCGACAAGAGCGACCTTAGAAACGGAGCCGCAGCAGCCCAGTCTTGCTTCGCTGATAACAACGGCTCTTACGCAACCTGCGACAAGCCAACACTCGATACCAATTACAACTGGAACCACTCGGATGGCGTTGATGCCGCCGTCACTACTCACACTGCCAATCAGTGGGTAGCTACTGCAACCTCCCAGAGCGGCACCACCTTTACGTTCAACAGCAACACTGGCACGATCACTGGGGGGTAACTCATAAGTAGTAGTTAGTTTTGAGGCGCCCCTCCGGGGGAGCCTTTCTTTGACCGTCAGGACCGGGGCTACTCCAGAACGTCATCCGCACTCACCGGCAAGGCGGTGGTGAGGAGTTCTCTCAAGGAGAGGTAGAGCATTACGAGGATCAGGAGCAACCGAAGGCCTTCGGCCGGCATAGAGCCGATTCGCTGGACTCATTTCTGGTGTCCAAGCGGTTTTAGCTACACGGTGTGTGGTATACAATACACTGCCACGAAAAAGGCAAACCTGCCGCGAGGCAGGGGCGCAAAGCCACGGGTCTTACGAGGGGGAGACAGCCGGGTTGCCGAAAGGAAGAACATCTCAGATAGCTTTACAGGCCCGCCTCTCAGCATCGTCGCGCAGAGACCGATGCCCGCGCCGCGCGCTATTCCGAAGTGGTCGAGCACAGAAGTTCGAGAACGCTTTCAGGCGCCCGAATCGCGCGTTCAGCAAACGTAGCGGTGTATTCCAGGAACATGAACGAACGAGCCAGGAGACCCGGCGACGCATCGGCAAGGCGGAGAACGGGACAGGAACGCCGGAATGGCCGATTCCCCGGTGGGTGGATCAGTGGAGAAAGGCGGTCATAGCAGGCATGCCGAATACGGAGCCCATCGAGATCCTGCTTGTCGAGGACAACCCCGGCGACGCGAGGCTGGCGTTCGAGGCCCTCAAGGAGAGCAAGGTCCACAACAATCTCCACCATGTCGTGGACGGTGTGGAGGCCATGCGGTTTCTGCATGGGGAGGGGGAGTACGCCAGTGCGCCTTCGCCTGACCTCATCCTCCTCGACCTCAACCTGCCGCGTAAGGACGGTCGCGAGGTGCTCGCCGAGGTGAAGGATGACCCCGAGCTCAAGCTGATCCCTGTGGTCGTCCTGACGACCTCGGCGGCCGAG
>CADDZK010000187.1 GCA_902812425.1 Actinomycetota bacterium | reverse complement strand
CCGTGAGGGTGCCGAGGTCCCCAGCCCCAAGGCGGATCACGAAGGCCAGGTTCCCCGGCTCCAGCCCCAACCTCCCAGCACCTTCGCTATCCAGGACCTCGGTCACCACCCCGAGCTCGGGTTCTACTCCACCCTCCCACTCGCGCGGACCGGCGGCGAGCGCCCTTCGCCCGAGGGCGTCGGCATCCCCGGTAAGTACGCCGAGAAGCGTCAGGTCCGCCTCTTCGAGGAGGCCGTCCTCGGCCGCGGCGTACGCCCCCAACTCGCAGAGCCTCCCTACCCTCGCCTCGTTCACGTGAGGCAGGCGCGAGGCTGTCTCCGGGAGATCACGCAGCATCCTGCGCATCAGTTCGCGCGGCGCCACGCCCAGGTTCTCCGACCTCGTATCCGCGACGAGGAGAACTCCGCGCAGTGGGGAGGAGAGGAGATCCGGGGCCACGTGCGTCGCCCCTGCCACGGCCCATCCGAAACCCTCCTGTGATGATGCGGCGTAGACGGGGCTCCGGGCGCCGGGGAGCCTGGCGGCAGGCAGGGCGCGCTCGAAGGCAGAGTCGTCGGGGGCGTAGACGACGACCTCGGCCTCATCGCCCTCGCCGCGCCACTCGTACTCAGCCGAGTGCTCGGCCAAAGAGAGCCCTTACTCTACGACGATCAGGGTGTCCCCCGACCGCACGGTCTGCCCTGCCTCGACGCGGACCTCGGAGACGGTGCCCGCCTTCTGGGAGCGGACCTCGCTCTCCATCTTCATCGCCTCGAGGATGCATACGGGCTCGTCCGCCTCGACCTCCTGCCCCTCCTCGACGAGCACCTTGACGATGGTCCCCTGCATCGGTGCCGCCACGGCACCCCCGCTGGCCGAAGCCCGGCGCGTCTCGCCCTGCCTGCGCCGCGGAGGTTTCGCCGTGCCACGCGCCCCCTCATCGCCGAACACCCTCACCCTGAACAGTCTACCGTTCACCTCGACCTCGAGATCGTGGGATCTCTTCTCGGGCGTAGTGGCCGTCTCGCCTATGGGCGCGCTCTGGATATTCAGCCTCTCCATGCGCTCGGCAACGAAGCCGGTCGTGTAGCTACCGGAGATGAAGACCTCGTCGTCGAGGAGCGCACGGAAGAGAGGCAGCGTCGTCGAGATACCCTCCACCCTGAACTCGGCGAGCGCACGCCCGAGCCGTGCCAGGGCCTCCTCCCTGTCAGCGCCGCGAACGATGAGCTTGGCGAAGAGCGGGTCGTAGGATTCGGGCACTACGCCGGGATCGCGAAGCGAGGAGTCGACACGTATCCCTGGTCCTCCAGGCTCCTCGTAGGCGGTTACGACACCGGGGCTAGGGGCGAAGTCGCGCGTGGCGTCCTCCGCGTTCAGGCGCACTTCGATGGAGTGGCCGCGCCAGGAGATGTCCTCCTGCGAGAAAGAGAGCGGCTCTCCGGAGGCAATCCGAACACCCGTCTTCACGATATCTATGCCTGTCACCTCTTCAGTGACCGGGTGCTCGACCTGGACGCGGGTGTTCATCTCCAGGAAGTAGAAATCCTCATCCTGAACGAGGAACTCGACGGTGCCCACGTTGTCGTAGCCGACGGCTTCTGCGGCGGCGAGGGCGGCCTCGCCCATCGCCTCGCGCATCGATGGGTCTATAGCCGGACTCGGGCACTCTTCGAGGAGCTTCTGGTGCCTACGTTGGATCGAGCAGTCCCTCTCACCGAGATGGACTGCGTTTCCGTGCCTGTCCCTGACGACCTGTATCTCCACGTGACGGGGGCCCGGGAGGTACTTCTCGACGTAGACGGTCCCGTCCCCGAAGTACGCCTCTCCCTCCCTGCTCGCACGCCTGTAGGCGCCCTCGGCCTCCGAGGCGTCGCGGGCGACGGCGAAACCCTTGCCGCCCCCCCCCGCCGAGGCCTTCACGGCAACGGGGAAGCCATGCTCCTCGCCGAAGATGAGGACCTCCTTCGCCGAGCCGATGGAGTCTTCAGTGCCTGGCACCATAGGGACGCCGGCCCTGGCCATTAGCCTGCGGCTCTCCACCTTGCTACCCATCGCCTCTATGGCATCGGGGTGCGGTCCGATCCAGACGAGCCCTGCCTCCTCGACGGCCCGCGCGAAGACCGCGCTCTCGGCCAGGAAGCCGTAACCAGGATGTACGGCGTCGGCCCCGCTCTTGTGCGCGACCTCGACAAGCTTCTCCACGTTCAGGTAGCTCTGCGCCGCCGGCGTCGGGCCTACGTGGTAGGCCTCGTCCGCGACGCGGGCGTGCAGGGAATCCCTGTCAGCGTCGGAGTAGACGGCGACGCTCGCAACTCCCATCTCACGCAGTGCGCGCGTGATGCGGACAGCGATCTCACCGCGGTTCGCGATCAGGACCTTGCCGAACACCTATGCCTCCCACCTGGAGTACGACCACAGGGAGCCTTCCAGCTTCATTCCCGGTTCGACCTCGTGCCCGAGAAGGCCGGCGAGCCTCCACCGGCTACGCTTCAGGGAGGGAGAGTTTTCGGGGTCTTCCCTCTGAAACAACTCCAGCGCTGCCGCGATCGCCGCGGCTTCCTCCTGGGTCGGGGAGGGTTCGATCTTCAAAGCGGGATGTTTCCGTGCTTGCGGGGCGGTCGCTCGGGACGCTTGGTACGGATCATCTGCAGGGCTTTGATGAGGTAAGGCCGCGTCTCGCGCGGGTCTATCACGTCGTCTATAAAGCCCATCTCGGCGGCGACCATAGGGTTGTTGAACTGCTCCTCGTAGTCCGAGATCAGCTCCTCGCGCTTCGCCTCGGGGTCTTCGGCCTCTGAGATCTGTCGCCTGAAGATGATGCCGACGGCCGCGGGCGCTCCCATGACCGCGATCTCACCCGTAGGCCACGAGACGTTGACGTCGGCCCCGATGTGTTTGGAGCACATGACGTCGTAGGCCCCGCCGTAGGCTTTTCTCGTTATGACCGTCATCTTGGGCACCGTGGCCTCCGAGAAAGCAAAGAGAAGCTTCGCCCCGTGGCGGATGATGCCCCCCCACTCCTGGTCCGTCCCAGGCATGAAGCCAGGCACGTCCACGAAGGTGACGAGCGGTATGTTGAAGGCGTCGCAGAAGCGGACGAACCGCGCGCCCTTCACGCTCGCGTTTATGTCGAGCGTCCCCGCAAGCACGGAGGGCTGATTCCCCACGACGCCAACCGCCCTGCCGTCGAGCCTCGCGAAGCCGACGACGAGGTTCTGGGCCCAGCCCTCCTGTACCTCGAAGAACTCCCCGTCGTCCATCACGCCCTCTATCGCGCCGCGAATGTCGTAGGGGCGCTGGGGGGAGTCGGGGATTAGGGTCGCAAGCCCCTCGTCCATCCGCTCCGGGTCGTCCGTGGGGCTGAAGTAGGGGGCGCTCTCCAGGTTGTTCTCCGGGAGAAACGAAAGTAGATAGCGCACGTCGTCGAAGCAGGTCTCCTCGTCAGGGGCAGAGAAGTGGGCGACACCGCTTCTCGTGTTGTGGGTGGCCGCGCCGCCAAGGTCCTCGAAGGAGACGTCCTCGCCCGTCACGCTCTTTATCACGTCGGGGCCGGTGATGAACATGTGGCTCGTCTCCTCGACCATGAAGATGAAGTCCGTGATCGCCGGCGAGTACACGGCTCCGCCCGCGCACGGCCCGACGATGACGCTGATCTGGGGCACAACGCCACTGGCGAGCACGTTCCTGTGGAAGATGTCGGCGTAGCCGGCTAAAGAGACGACGCCCTCCTGGATGCGCGCGCCGCCGGAGTCGTTAATACCGATGATCGGGCATCCCGTCGAGAGCGCCAGGTCCATGACCTTGCAGATCTTCTGCGCGTAGACCTCACCGAGAGAGCCGCCGAAGACCGTAAAATCTTGCGAGAAGACGCAGACCTTGCGCCCGGAGACCTCGCCGTAGCCGGTGATCACGCCGTCACCCAAGGGTCTGTTCTCCTCGAGCCCGAAGTTGTAGGAACGGTGCACCCTGTAGCGGTCGAGCTCGACGAACGTGTCCTCGTCCAAAAGCAGCTCGATACGCTCGCGCGCCGTCAGCTTGCCGCGTTCGCGCTGCCTCTCTACGGCCGATTCGGGGGCTGGGTGCGCAGCGGCCTCCCGCAGCTTCCCGAGCCCCTCGATCTTTCCGGCGGTGGTGTCCTCGCCAAGCCTCTCACCCTGCATAGAGGGGCATTCTAGCACGCGCAAAAGTCACCGATTCTCCGGCACAGAAGGGAAGGGATAGTAGAATGTAATCCCGGAGAATTTGCCGGGGAGTGGGAAAGGAGAAGCATATGCAGGTCTTCGAGAAGCTGGCGGAGTACCGCTACGAGCAGCTCGTGTTCTGCCACGACAAGGCCACGGGGTTGCGCGCCATCATAGCCATCCACGACACGACGCTGGGCCCGGCTCTGGGCGGCTGCAGGATGTATCCCTACGCCACAGAGGACGAAGCCATAGTAGACGTACTACGCCTGGCACGCGGGATGACCTACAAGGCCGCCGCGAGCGGCCTCAATCTTGGCGGCGGGAAATCCGTGATCATCGGCGACCCGCACACCGACAAGTCCGAGGCGCTCTTCCGCTCGTTCGGGCGCTACATCGAGACTCTGGGCGGGCGCTACATCGTCGCGGAAGACGTCGGCACGTCGACGGAGGACGCCAACTTCATCAGGGTCGAGACCTCGCACGTCGTCGGGGTGGACGTCACCCGCGGCGGCTCGGGCGACCCCTCCCCCCTCACCGCCCTGGGCGTTCTGCAGGGGATGCGGGCCTGCACGGAGGAGGTCTTCGGCACGACCTCCCTCGAAGGCCGCACGGTCGCCGTGCAGGGCCTCGGGCACGTCGGCTACCATCTGTGCCGGCTGCTCGACGATGAGGGTGCTAACCTGATCGTCACCGACGTGGAGCTTGCGGCGGTGGAGCGCGTGGCCAGAGAGTTCGGCGCCAAGGCGGTGGAGCCCGACGAGATCCTGACGATCCCCTGTGACGTCTTCGCCCCCTGCGCCCTCGGCGCCGTGCTAGACGACGAGACGATACCCGAACTGCGCTGCCATATCGTCGCAGGGAGCGCCAACAACGTACTCGCAGAATCGAGGCACGGCGAGGCGCTGGTAGAACGTGGGATCCTCTATGCACCCGACTACGTCATAAACGCGGGCGGCCTCATCAACGTCGCCGACGAGCTCGAAGGCTACAACGAGCGCCGCGCGGTCAAGCGCGTCATGCGAATAGAAGACCGGATACGCCAGGTCATCGCCATCTCCAAGCGCGACGGCGTCCCTACCAACGTCGCCGCTGATACCCTGGCTCTGGAGCGAATCGCCGCCATAAGCTCGATGGAACGCCTCCACACGGGACATCCATACGGGCAACTGAGCCGCCGGAGAGAGACGATCTAGAGCCTGTCGGCTCCTCAGCACGCTACGCCCTGTCGGGCTTTGCTCCTCAGCACGGCGCTTCGCGCCTCTCGGCACGCTTCGGCCTCGCTTTTAGCCTGTCAGCGTCTCCTCGCGTGACCTCGCCAACGAGGCGAAACCCATCGCAGCCGCTACTCTCGAACGGTAGTCTCTATATCCACACCCTTGCTGACTAGCTCAAATCATCCACGCGACGACAAGCCAGGCGGCGATGAGCGCCAGCACGAGCCAGTCGGAGAGACTTGCTTGCATCTGGCGGAGTTTGGTGCGATAGCGACCACCGCGGTAGCTGCGGGTGTTCATGGCGACGGTGAGGGTATCGGCGCGGGCGAACCCGCTGATAAAGATAGGGACGAGCAGCCTGCCGATGCGTCGTGCCCTGGTTATGGCGCCGCCCTCGTCGAAAGGGACGCCGCGGGCTGTCTGGGCGCGGGCGAGGCGCTCCATCTCCTCGATAAAGATGGGGACGAACTTTATGGCGATCACGAAGACTAGCACGAGCTCGTTGACAGGAACCCTGAGCCTTTGCAAAGGTCCGAAGATGAGCTCAAGGCCGTTCGTCAGGTCGACGAGAGAGGTCGTCAGCATGAGCATGGTCGTGACATAGTAGAGGAGGATGACGCGCGACGCGAGGATGCCGGCCGTGTAGAGGCCTCCGGTCGAGACGGAGAGAAATCTCCAGCGCCACAGATAGTCCGACTCGGGTACGTCTCCCTGGTAGAAGAGTATCTGGAAGGCGAGTATGAAGACGAGGAAAGCGAGGAAGAATTGCGAGCCGCGCAGCAGATAGCCGAGCGGTATGCGCGAGACGACCTGGACCAGCACGAGCAGCGGGAGCACCAGCGCGAAGCCCGGGAAGTCGTCTACGAGGAACGAGGCCACGATGAACAGGAAGGTGGCGATTATTTTTATCCGGGCGTCCATGCGATGGACGAAAGAGCCCGTCTCGACGAACTGCCCGAAGATGACGTTCCTCTGTAGCTCGAGCACTACGCCGTCTCCAACCTCTTGAGCAGCTCGGACTCGAGCTCTTCTTCGGTGAGAAGCTCGGTCGGGAAGCCGGGGAAGAGCTTCTGCATCTCGCGCGCCCCGACGACCGTCTCGGGCAGCGTTATGTCAAGCTCCGCCAGACTGTCGGCCTCGCGCAGGACCTCGCGCACGGGGCCGTCCATCACGACCGTGCCTCTATCCAGGACGACAAAGCGGTCGCACAGGAGGCTCGCGTCCGTGAGGCTTGCGGAGCAGACGATCAGGGTCAGCTCGCGGTCCCGCTGCAGCCGGATGAGGAGATCCAGAAGCTCCCTGCGGCCACGAGGGTCGAGCCCCGCCATCGGCTCGTCAAGCACGAGCACGGGCGTGTGCATGGCGAGAACGCCCGCTATGGCGACCCGCCTGCGCTGACCGCCGGAGAGCGCGTGGACGTAACGCAAACGATACTCAGCGTAAGGGAGCCCCAGCGTGTTCAGGCTCTCCTCGACGCGCTCACGGGTCTCGGAGGCTGAGAGACCCGCTGCGGTCGGACCGAAGGCCACGTCGGCCCCGACCACGTCCTCTATGAGCTGCGAGTCCGGCTGCTGGAAGACGATCCCAACCTCACGCCGCAGCCTGCCCCTGTCGTAGCCGGGGGCGGCGACGTCCTCGCCCTCGTAGAAGACCTGCCCAGACTTGAGGCGAAGCAGGTGGGCGAAGGAGTCGACGACGGTGGACTTCCCCGACTGGGTCGCGCCCACGATACCTACGCGCTCTCCGCGATCTACCCGGAAAGACACGTCCCTGACAGCCTCGCTCGCCCTCGGGGTGCCTTCGAGGTAAGTGTAGGAGAAGTCCTTCAACTCCAAGATCGGGGTCTTCCCGTCGGGCTGCATCAGCGAGAGGTCGGAGAGTCAACGGCGACGGAGAGCGCGGCGCGCAAATCTTTAGCGTCCAGGATATCCCCTTCGAGGGTGACGCCGCGGGCGCGCAGACGGCGGGCGAGGCTCGCTGCGAGGGGCACGTCGAGGCCGACCTCCCGCAGTCTCTCTACGTTCCTGAAGACCTCGACCGGGGTACCGTCAAGGACCACGCGTCCCTCGTCCATCACCACGACCCGGTCGAAGAGGGTCGCCTCGTACATCGAATGGGTGATGTGCAAAACGCCCATGTTCCCCTCGCGGTTCAGTTCTCTGACGGTCGAGATCAGACGCATCGCGACCGGGACGGGAAGCAGCGAGGTCGGTTCGTCCAGGATCAGGGACCGCGGCCTCATAGCCAGGGCCCCCGCTATGGCCACCCTCTGCTTCTGTCCCGAGGAGAGGTCCTCGATCAGACGCTCCCTGATCTGCCCCAGCCCGAGCGCCCCGAGAGACGACTCGACCCGCTCCGAGATCTCATCTCGCGAGAGGCCCAGGTTCTCGGGGCCGAAGGCCACGTCGTCTATTACGCGGTTCATGACGAGCTGGTCGTCAGGGTCCTGGAAGACGACCGAAACTTTACGGCGAATCTCCCACTGATGCTCCTCGTCGACTGGGACGCCGTCTATACGGATCTCACCCTCGGTCGGATAGAGAACGGCACTGAGCAGCTTGACGAGCGTAC
>CADDZK010000186.1 GCA_902812425.1 Actinomycetota bacterium | reverse complement strand
GGACTCATCGAGGCCGACGTGCTCCAGGCTGTGCCACTCGAAGAGCACCTCTCCGCTCTCAATATCTACCTCCTGGGCGATCCCCTCCATCACCAAGCCTTCTGTAGGGCCACCGAGGAGGGAGAGATCCCTTGGCACCGGGCTGTAGACCGTAAGCAGCGCTGTGTCTTGCGGGGTGATGAGGAACTCGTGCTGGTTTCCCTTGTAGCCATTGCCTGCCTGGACTCGGGTTATCTCCTGGTAGGATCTGTCGAGAATCACGTACTCACCGACACTGGGCCGAGGGAAGTGCCTACCCTCCCACCAGGTCAGCACCGGCTTACCCTGGTAGTGCTGCACCTTGAAGTCCAGCGCATACTCAACCTTGCGGATCCAGATGGGTTCTCCAAGATTGTTGATGATCATGGGACCGTGCTCTCCTGTCCCTTCCTTTAACGCGATGAAGATGTAGCCGGGAGCCGTGTCGTGCGCCTTCTCGGTCACCTCGACGGCAGGCGGGCTCAGCTGAGGGCGCGAGCGGAACACTTTTGGAGGCGCGGATGAACCGCTCGACAAGGGCCAAACCCTTGATCTGCTCAAGGCGTTTGCCCTTGGGTGGTGCAAGGATCTAACCTTCGAGGTGCGCCCAAAGAGATCACAGCCTCGCGTGCTAGCCAACGCGAGGTAGGTGGCTGCGGCACCCAGCGCTCCCAGGAAGTGGCGTCTTGTAAAGAGCTTAGTGCCCACCATGGAACTCTTCCCCATCTGGAGTGCCTTTTCAACAACCTAATATGCTTGCAGCCTCTTGCGGCGCGGCCGGAGTGCGCTATAGGAGACATGCTAACGCTTGGAGGAACGGGTTCCCTACAAGGAGCATACCCGTTGACGCACGCGGGTCAATATCTGAGCGACGCGCTAGTCCTTTAAAGCCATCGCCGGCTGTGTTCAATCCGACGCAACACCCAGCGCAGACCTTTCTGTCCACCGGCTTCCCACGGCTCTTGAATTCCGTCCTTGCTCGCGCACATCAATACTAACGAGCGACAACACGTCATCTCCTGCCCAGTAATGTCTTAGGGCTGAGGGCAACCCATACAGAACCCAGGCGCTTTGTACGATCTTGCCGCGTACGAATCTCCCAATTCGTCGAGTTGCTCCCAGTTGCGTTTCACGATTCAGCGTATACAAGCCGTTTATGGTATGTCGGCCAGATTCGCAAATTGCCCCCTCTTTAAAGTTCTTCACTCTTGACCAGTCCATAACGCGGTAGGCGCCTCGGCGCAATGCATAGGCGTTCTCACCAGCGCCGTCGTGGGCTTTGACGATGCTAGCGTGCGGCCTAGAATGAGGGTCGTGTCCCGAAGTAGTGTAAAGGTTGAGGAGTGGTTGGCAGCTAGAGGTTGGCTTGGCTGAGAGAGGCAACACTAAGGCATTGGATCGCCTGCTGACCCTGGCCGATGGCGTCTTTGCCATAGCCATCACCATCCTCGTCCTCGACCTCCGGGTCCCACCTGACCTCCTTGGGCGGGAGCTGCCCGCCCACATAGCCGACCTGATCCCCGAGTTCATCAGCTACGATATCCTTCCTGGTAATCGCCGTCTACTGGCAGGCCCAGCGTGAGGTCTTCGAGGACATAGAGAGCAGCGACGCGGCACTCACCTGGATGACCTTCCTGTTTCTGATGGCTATCGCGTTCTTGCCGTTTCCGACCCTGCTACTCGGTGAGTACAAGAATCAGCAGATCTCCGTAATCTTCTACGCGACTGACGCGGCTGTGGCGAGCCTGCTGCTCACGAGCATATCCTGGTACGCAAGACGTGGCCACCGCCTGGTGCCGACAGATATAGACGAGGAGCAGGCGAGGTTGCGAACCGCCCAGGGACTAGCTGTTCCGGTGGTGTTCTTGCTTTCGATAGTAATCTCCTTCTGGAGTCCTGAGATCGCACTGTATTCGTGGCTGCTGCTGTTGGTCACCGATCCCCTTGTCGGGTGGGCGTGGCGTTCTTCGTCGTAGTGAGGATACCTGGTGCTCTGCTGCGGCCGGGGCTAGCTTCTCTGGCCTACACCTCCGACCTCCGGCTGCGTCCCCGGCTCAGGACAGCGGCTTACACACACTTAACTATGGTGCCTATAGCGCCGGAGTTGTTCAAAGCCACCTTAAAATCCCTCCAAGTGGCATGGACCATCCGGTGAGGGAGAAGGTCTGCTGCATGCTCTAGGAGTCCTTGAAATGGCTTCTCGCGCGTGCGCGAATCATCCCTGATTGATTCCGCCGAATTCCCCCCCTTAGGCGCGGCGAAATGAATCGGTGGAGGTCAGCTGCTCCAGAGCACGAGAGGCTTAACCTCGTCTATGCCTGAGAGCCCGTGATGTATCTATGCGGCGATGCCTTCCTTACCACCTGCGGGCTTCCGCCGTATCCTCTTCAGCGCATCGGCTAGTGCCTTGCCGCGGAGGCCCTTCGTCTCCTTCTGAGTAAGTTCGCCGATGACGAAATACGCCTCCTGCTCGCGGGCGCACTCTCTACAGAAGGCTACACCCATGATCTCCACCTCGGCGTGTCGGGGGCAAGGGGTACCCGTCCTGCTTCGCACCTGGCAAAGTATCCGTAGCATCGCCTCGGTCACGAAAGCTCCTAAACTGCCTCTTTAAGGGCGTTGCCCGCGCTGAAGGCCGGAACCTTCTGAGCCTTGATCTTCATTTTCTCCCCAGTCTGGGGGTTTCTGCTCTCTCTTGCCTTGCGTTCCCTCACGGAGAACTTACCGAAGCCCGTGATCTGAACCTCCTCGCCACTCTTGAGCGCCTCGGTCACTATCTCCTCGAAGGCCGCAACGTACTTCTGGGCCTCGCTGGCGGGCACGTCGGCCTCTTCTGCGATCCTCTCAATAAGTTCCTTCTTCTTCATTCTCGATCCTTTCTAGGATTGTCTTGGGCTCCGTGGCAGGCCTACCTCGTTTGCTCACTATCGGTTATACGGGAGGCGGGAGTGCTTGCCATCGCCACCTAGGAGGAGTTTAGCGAGATGGATCTTGTGGGGGCGTGCCGTGGGACATACACCACATTTGGTGCAAGCCTACCGCTCTTAAATCCTGCGATCCTCTCATCGACGACTATGTGTTGGTGGCGTGCCGATGTTCGGCTCGTGGTGATACTGCTCTAACATCCTTGCGGCGAAGGCGTCGACTTCTATCTCCCCGTGCCTACCCTCTACCTGCCTCGTCTTGCGCAGATAGTGGAATGCCTCGTGTGCTACCAAGAACACCAAGACCTCCTCTTCGCTCTTAAGCTCAAGGGAGCGGTATAGCCGTTTCCATTGGACGCTCCCGCCGTTACTGCGGGCGGCAACGTAACGATCTCCGACCTTGTGGCCTTCAGGCACCTTTGGCCACGTTCCGTCGGGGTTACGATACACGGGAGACACGCGCATATATTGGTAGATTGGGTATGCGGCATGCTTGCTCAGTTGCAGTTGATACGGTAGCCGGCTCCGTTGCGAGGCATCTTGCATACGCCCCTAAAGGCGTACTTCTCGCTTCGCCCGCGCCGCACGCTGATCCAGTCGACCTTGGACCAGTCGTAAGCCCCCAACCGCTGGCGGACCCAAGCCAACCCCTTGGAATCCTCCAGGGCTTTGTCGACCCGCCAGAACCTGCTCATCGCCCTAGCTACCCTCCCAACTGCATCGTTGGTTCTTCCTCGTCGTCCAAGGCCGCGGGGTACGGGTCTTCCCGACCTCCTAGCTCACCAGGACGTTCTTCACCAGCGCCTCTGTTCTCATCGTCCGGTGCACCGGACACATGTCGGCGATCTCCAACAACCTGCGCCGCTGCTCCTCCTCCAAGGGGCCTCCGAGCTCTATCTCGCGCTCGATGCGGTCGATCTTTCCGTCCTCCGTCTCACACTCCTCGCAGTCAGTGGCGTGTATCCTCTCCTGCGAGAGCCGCACCGTCACCGACTCGAGCGGCCAGCCCTTTCTGTCAGCGTACATGCGCAGCGTCATCGTCGTGCAGCTGCCTAGGGCCGCGAGCAGGTAGTCGTAGGGGGTAGGCCCGGCATCCGTGCCGCCAAAGCTTGTCGGTTCATCGGCCACCAACTCGTGTCCGCCGGCCTCCATCTCGGTGCGCAAACCCTCCCCCGTCCTCACCACCACACGCGTTTCTCCCGAATCCGTCATCGTAGCCTCCTCCTTGCGCAGATCTCTCGCGTCGTCGCCATAGCATATATCCGCGGTCGGGGATATGCCTCGTGGGTTCTCGTACGCAGGTGCGGGAGGTGCGCTCAGAATATGCTTATCAGGGAAGACGCTCGGCGCCTAGAGCACTAGGGTTGTTCAAAGGCTCCTTAAACTGCGTTCAAGCCCCAAGCCGTGCCTGCCGCGAACCTTCCTCCACCCGCCGGTCCTCGCCGCCATCAAGCACTTCTTGGTGAACTAGAGAAGTGGTTGCGTTCTGGCGTTCCAGGGCCAACGGCGACACCTTCTCCAGGTACTCGTTGATCGGATGAGTGTCTCCTCCATACTGAAGGCCGAGCTGTTCTCCGACTCGATAGTAGGCATCCGTCCTCGTGGATATCTATGCGCGACTACCGCAGTGTGTTACTGCTACCGCGCTCGGACGGCTGCAGGGAGATCGTTACACGGTACGGGTGCGCCCTATGCAAGGTCCTGCATCTCGATTTCCGAGAAGACCCCTTCCACGCACTCGGGTGAATAGGAGCATAACGAAGAGCCGTACGCCGCAAGGTTTACATCGGACATATGTGTGGTAGGAATATAGTTGCAACCAGTTACTAACCCCCACGATGGAGGTACTACGGTGGAGACCACCGCTAAGAACATTGACAAGACGGCGCGCACCGTCTACGAGATGGCAGAGGCCCAGCGCGACTCCTTTGAGGCCATAGCCGAGAACTTCTCCGCTGCACAGCACAGGAGCATGGGGCTTGCCGAAGGCGGGCTCGAGTTCATGAGGCTGCAGGAGGAGAACGCAAGGGCTGCCCAGGAGTTCTTCGCTCGCGGCGTGAAGCTCCTTCAGTTGCAGCAGAGGAACGCAAAGTTCGTCCAGGACTGGACTAACGACGCCGTAGAGGTCGTGCGCGAGCAGGCCGAGCACAACGCCCGCACCGCCGAGGCCTTCGCGCGGAGCGTGGGCAAGCAGCAGGAGGCCTACGGGTCTCTCGCCCGGAGTTGGTTCGGGGCCTACCGCGACTTCTTCAGTCCCTTCGCCTATATGCAGCAGGGCATGAAGGCCTTCCAGCAGGCCACCCAGCAGGGGCTTGAGGCCACCGAGCAGGTAGCAAGGCAGGGGCTTAGGGCCACCGAGCAGGCCACCAAGCAGGGGCTCAGGGTAGCCGAGGAGGCCACTGAGCGGACCGAGGACGTGCTTCGCCAGACCGAGAAGGCCACCCGCGAGGCCGAGCTCAGGACGGCCGTCTTCTCCGCGCTTGGGACCGCTGACTACGACGAGTTGAGCGTCGCGGAGGTCTCCAGGAGGATCGAGGGGCTTCCCGCCGAGCAGCTCAGGCAGGTGCGCGAGTTCGAGAAGAACAACAAGAACCGCGAGACCCTCATCGGCCAGATCGACCGTAAGATAAGGGCCAACTCCTAAAGCGAACCCTTCTCAAAGGCAACGCTGAGGGCCGGGGATTTGCCCCGGCCCTTCTTTTGTGCGTTGTTCTGCCCCGTTCCTGGTAACGGAGATCTTCTCAGAACCCCCTCAAGGCGAACTTCTAAGAAGACCCCTTCTACGAGGTTGAGTGAATAAGGAAGACAGAGGGCCGAGGCAGTCGTTCCAGCCTTCTACCGATTATCGTCTGGCTTCTCTTAGGTAGCCCTTTTAGACGCTTCGTGCGCCACTGTGGGCCTTAGGGCGTTTTCGGCCCGCGCTGCACCGGGTAGAACTAGAAGGTACTACTCTTTATTGCTTATCCGAAGGGAGCACTAGCGTGAGCGAAGGTGGCCAGCAACAGCAGCAGGGTCAGCAGAATCAACAGGGACAGCAAGGTCAGCAGGGCCAGGGCGGCGGCCCCCTTGAGGGCGTAACCGAGCAGGCCGGGCAGGCTGTACAGGGCGTCCAGGATACCGCTGGACAGGCCGCAGGACAGGTGCAGGACACCGCGGGAGGGGCTGTCGACCAGGTCAGTGAGGTAGCCGGGGAGGTAGCAGAGAACGTTCCCGCCGGCACTCAGCTTCTGGGCGAGCCCACCCAGAACGAGCAGGGCCAGATGGTCCAGCGCACCGTCGACGAAGAGGGCAACATCATCGAGGAGACCGTCGATGAGGAAGGCAACCCCGTTAGCGAGGAGATAGTCGGCAACGTCACCGATCTGCCAGGAGCCGAAGGCACCGAGTGGTCCACCAACGAAGAGGGGCAGACCACTCGCACCGTAAAGGACGAGTCGGGCACCCTCATAAGCTTGCAGCTAGGTCCCGACGGAAGCCTCCTCAACCTGCAGATCCCGCCCTCCACAGAGACCGAAGAGACCACAGAGGAGTCAAGCTCCTCGGAGTCTCAGCAGGGCGGAGGAGCGCAGGATGCCGCAGGACAGGTGACAGACCAGGCTGGTCAGGCTGTCCAAGGTGCTCAGGACACCGTAGGAGGAGTAGCAGACCAGGCCCAAGGCGTCGTCGGTGGCCTTACCGGCGGTGGCGGGGGCCAGCAGGAGCAGCAGGGCCAAGAAGGCCAGCAAGGCCAGTAGTAGGCCCAAGGAAAGGCTTGACGCTACCGAAGCCACCGGTCCCCACGGGGGGAGCGTCAAACGGGCGCCGCGAGGGCGGTGGTCAGAAAGGAGTAACAGTATGTCGGAGAAAGCCGAAGGTAAGGCCAAGGAAGCTTACGGCGCCATAGCTGGCGACGAGGGCAAGAAGGCCGAGGGCCAGGCCCAGCAGAGGAAGGCTTCTGCTAGAGAGGAAAGGGAGCAGCAGAAGCGCACCAAGGCCGAGCAGAACAAGGCCGACAGGGCAGAGAAGTCACGCAACAAGCAGGAGCGTAAGAACAAGGGTGGCTTACTAGGCAATTTGTAGGCTCCTCGGCAGATTTGGGGGCGGCCGGGGCTTTAGGGCTCCGGCCATTGGTATGCTTGTGCTAGCAGCAAACTTCCGAGAACTCCGTCAAAGCGAAGTTCGCTCTGCTCCGGTCCTATGGGCCAGGGCCACCGCAGATGGGCAGCTCCCTCCGAGGGGTATTATTGGTTTCTTATGTACAGCGGGTGACTAACCTGCCTGCTCTGTACATAAGGATACCGCTCGGTATAGGACCGGGGCTATCCTGACTTCCGAGAACAGGCACTCCGCGAAGGTGGGGAATAGAGGCTACTTTCGCCTTCTGATCTAGCTTCTAGCTTCCTCTGCGGATACGAACGGATCGACTCGCGGTTCCCCTTCCTGATCAGTCAATGGAGGCGGCTCTACCCCTGCTTCTTTAAGGCTCTGCAGAAGCCCCTCGAACGCCGTTTTTAAGAACTGTTGGCGACGATCCAGGTCTGCCGCCATTGCGAGGATCGACGCCCTCGTGACGGTCCCGCCGCGCGCGCCCAGCAAGGAAGAAACGTCGTTGTTGTGTACCCGTATGTGGGCGGCCTCCCACATAAGCTCCCTGGTTACTTCGGGATTCTCAAACCCGCTGCGTGCTAACTCTTCGAGAGCGCTCAGCGGGAGCTGCACGAGCCTCGTTTGCGCAATGGTTTCTCCCGTCCGAGCGTGAAGAATGCCAGCGGGACGCTCTCCTAGCACTTCCGAGTTTAGCTGCGTCTCTATAGCGAGCATTGTTTGCAGCCGGTCTCGTTCCCTGTCGTCGTTGGCCTCAGTCTGGAACCGAAACAGCCATATCCCCACGGCTGCTGCGAGAGCAGCCGAGACAAGCGTGGCGCTGAACGTAGTGAGCTAATCTAGCGTCTCGGTGGGAAGGGGCAGAGTTCCCACAGCGCCAAAGGACGCCAGCGCCAAGAGTGCTGCTCCGATAGCAATCCACTTAGGTAGGGGC
>CADDZK010000185.1 GCA_902812425.1 Actinomycetota bacterium | reverse complement strand
TGTAAGGCCCGAACTGGCCGAAGCCCGTGACGCGGGTGAGGATGAGGCCCGCGTTGATCTCAGCGAGCCTCTCGTAGCCGAGGTTCCACCGCTCCAGCGTGCCCGGCCTGAAGCTCTCTATGACTACGTCGGCGTCCTCCGCCAGACGCTCGAAGATATCCTGTCCCTCCGGCTTGCTCAGGTTCAGGGTCACGCACCTCTTGTTGCGCCCGAGCATCTTCCACCACAGTCCTATGCCGTCCTTTGTGTAGCCGTGCGAGCGCGAGGGGTCTCCTCTTGGATGCTCGACCTTTATGACCTCGGCGCCGAAGTCCCCGAGCACCGTCGCGGCGAGCGGACCTGCGAAGAGCGTCGCCGCGTCTATGACCTTTATGCCCGCAAGTGCTTTCTGTTCCGTCAATCTGCGATCTCCTTCGGGCCCTCCCCAGACTGGCCTCTATCTTTGCCCACGCGATGCCTCGCCGCAAGGTCTTTGACCGGGCCGCGCGTACCGTGCTATGTTGGCGGCAGGCGTTCTTCGGGGGAAAGGGTGGCGATGGGCCGATTCGATACGCTCGTACGAGGCGGGCAGACCGCCTTGCCGGGCAGGGGTCCGGTACGGGCGGACGTAGGGATAAAGGACGGACGCATCTCGGCGGTCGGGGAAGGGTTCTCATCCGGCGACGCCGACGAGGTCGTGGACGCAGGGGGCAAGCTCGTGCTCCCCGGCGCCGTGGACGCCCACTTCCATCTCGGCATCTACCGCGACATCACGGAGGACACGAAGAGCGAGACGCTCTCATCGCTCGCTGGGGGCGTAACGAGCATCATCAGCTACTTCAGAACGGGGAGCCACTACCTCGAAAAGAGCGGCCCTTACGCGGAGATCTTCCCCGAGGTCCTGCAGGCGACGGAGGGACACTCGCGCGTTGACTACGGCTACCATCTTGCGCCGATGGTAAGGGACCAGGTAGGTGAGATAGGAAACTTCGTCGAGAGCGAGGGTGTAACCTCCTTCAAGTACTACATGTTCTACAAGGGCCTCGACCTCTCGGGAGCTTCGAGCGACGCAAGCGGCTACACGATGAGCGAGAACTACGACCTCGGCCACCTGTTTGAGATCATGGAGCAGGTCGCAAGAGCACAGAACGAGAGGAGCGACGGCTCGCGGGTCTCGCTCTCTATCCACTGCGAGCAGCCCGAGCTTATCCGGGTCTTCTCGGAGAGGGTGAAGGAAGAGGGCGTACTCAGTGGCCTCGAAGCCTACAGCGCCTCGCGCCCCACGCTGACGGAGCACCTCGCCGTCGCCGAGGTCGCCGTGCTCGCGGGGCACACGCGCTGCCCGATAAACCTACTTCACCTCTCCAGCGGGGAGGCTTTCGAGGCGGCGCTTGAGCTGAAGGCGTTAAATCCGTACCTTGACGTTCGCCTGGAGACGACGCTCCACCACCTCGCGCTCACTTACGAGAGCTACAACGACCAGCGCGGCAAGGTCAACCCGCCCATAAGGGCCCAGTCTGACGTAGACGCGCTCTGGCGGGGCGTCGTGCGGGGTGAGATAGATTGGATCTGCTCCGACCACGCCTGCTGCTCGGAGGAGCACAAGGAGGGCGACCTGTGGCAGGCGCTCCCGGGTTTCGGCGGGACAGCCCTGATCTACCCCTTCATCCTCACGGAAGGCCCGAAGCACGGCCTCTCCCTACAGCGCTGCGTTGAGCTCGTCGCGACCAACCCCGCGCGCGCCTACGGCCTCACGCCCCGCAAAGGAGCAATAACCGTCGGCGCCGACGCGGACCTCGCCATCGTGGACATGGACCAGACACATCCTGTGACGACCGAACGTCTCCTCTCGGCCCAGGAATACACCCCGTTCGAGGGGATGGAGCTAACTGGCTGGCCCGTGCGCACCCTCCTGCGCGGGCAAACGGTCTTCTCCGAGGGCGAGGCCGTCGGGGAGCCGGCGGGCACCTACCTGAAGCGCCCGCTCACCACAGAGCAGCCCCTCGCCACACCCTAGCCGCGCCTGATGCACGACTCCCCACTCGTCATCGTCGGTGCGGGCGCGTGCGGCATGGTCGCGGGCCTCGCGGCGGCAAAGCGCGGGGTGAGGGTCCTCGTTCTCGAAAAAGGGACAGAACCGGCCGGCAACACCGTGCGCTCTACAGGTCTGATCCCCGCCGCAGGCACCCGCTTCCAGCGCGAGGTGGGCATCTTTGACGATTCTCCCGACCTGATGGTAGAAGACATCCTCAAGAAGAACGGCTACGAGAGCGACCCCGAGATCACAAACCTTCTCTGCGAGGAGTCGGGCCCGCTCATCGAGTGGCTCGTCGACGAGGCCGGCTGCGAGATGGTCTGCTACACGGACTTCCTCTATCCGGGACAGAGCCGTCACAGGATGCACGGACCGAAAGATGGCTACGGTTCCGAACTCGTCCGGCAGCTCCAGGACGCACTCCGCGAGGACCCCATAATAGAGCTGCGCACGGACATCCCCGTAGTCGGGCTCCTCTCACACGAAGGCAGGGTCACAGGCGTCGAGAGCGCGGAGGGGGAGATCCCTGCCACGGCCGTCGTCCTAGCGCTGAACGGCTTCGGCGGCGACCGCGAGATGGTTGAGAGGTATCTCGGCCCCGAAGCCGCAGCCGCCCTCTACTACGGCTCGCCGAACAACACGGGCGAGGGCATAAGGTGGGGCATGGCTCTGGGAGCGGCGACGGAGCACATGGGCTCCTACCAGGGTCACGCTTCGGTCGCGGCCCCAGACGGCCCGCTCGTCACCTGGGGCGTCGTCGTAAACGGCGCCATCCTCGTCAACAGAGAGGGACGGCGCTTCGGGTGCGAGACCGTTGGCTACTCGGAGTACGCCGGAGCCGTCATGGCCCAGCCGGGAGGGGAGGCATGGGAGATCTTTGACGAGGAGGTCTACGGAGCTTCTTTAGGCACCCGCTTCGACGAGGTCGTGGAGGTTGGCAAGGTCATCCGCTCCGATACTCTGGAAGAGCTGGCCGAGATATTCGGGTTGCCCGCAGACGCTTTGGCGCAGACCGTCGAAGAGACGAACCGCTCGGCCCGCGGCGAGGCGCAGGACCCCTTCGGGCGTGACGAGTTTCCCGGCGGGCCTCTGGAGCCACCGTACTACGGAATACACGTGCGCGGGGCGCTCTTTCACACGCAGGGCGGTCTGAAAGTGGACACGCGCGCCCGTGTGCTCCGTCCCGACGGGACGCACATACAGGGTCTGTACGCCGGCGGCGGGACGGCCTTCGGGGTGAGTGGGAGCGGATACAGAGGCTATTCCAGCGGCAACGGTCTCCTGGCTGCGGCCGTGCTCGGGAAGGTAGCCGGCGAGGCCGCAGCCAGTGAGACGGTCGAAGATCCACCGTCGTAGCATTCTCGGCCTCGACTTGCCCTATACTGGTTTTTCAACGGAGTTCTTGGGAAAGATCCTGTCGGGAAGATCTCTCGGATAAAGGAGGAACATGAGCGAGGCTTCCATAGTACCGGGTCGCTCGTCGGTGAACGTGGACCTCACGGGGCGAAGCGCCTTCGTGACGGGTGCGGCCAGCGGCATCGGGCGGGCGTGCGCAGAGAGGCTCTCCAGGGCCGGGGCCGCTGTCACCGTGCTCGACCTCGACGGAGAGGCGGCGAGCAAGGTCGCAGAAGGTATCGGAGGGGAGGCTTTGCAGGCCGACCTCTCGGACTACGGGGTGCTCGATAGCCTGGAGGTAGACGCTGACATAGTGGTCAATAATGCCGGGCTCCAGCACGTCTCTGCCGTGGAGGAGTTCCCGCCGGAGCGCTTCTCGATGATACTCACGATCATGCTCGACGCGCCTTTCAGGATCGTGCAGAAGGCGTTGCCGGGGATGTACGAGAAGGGGTGGGGACGCATTATCAACATCTCGTCCATACACGGTCTCATCGCCTCCCCCTACAAGTCCGCATACATCTCGGCCAAGCACGGCCTCGAAGGCTTCTCCAAGACCGTCGCCCTCGAAGGAGGGGGCAAGGGGGTGACCTCCAACTGCATCTGTCCCGCTTACGTAAGGACGCCGCTCGTCGAGAATCAGATCGCCGACCAAGCCCGTACGCACGGGATCTCCGAGGAGGAGGTCATCGAGAAGATCATGCTCACCGAGCCCGCGATAAAGCGCCTGATCGAACCCGAGGAGGTGGCCGAGTTCGCCGCCTTCCTCTGCGCGCCGGAGGCATCGTTCATAAACGGCGCCTCCCTCGTCATGGACGGCGGGGCGACGGCCCACTAGAGAGTTAGTTCTATAGAGGGGAAGGGATACACGTGACCGAGACTGCTGAAGGGACCCTCCTGTGGGAACCATCGGAAGAATTCAAGGAGAACGCCAGGATCTCCGACTACATGAGGTGGCTGAAAGAAGAGAAGAACCTCTCTTTCGAAGACTATAGCGAGCTCTGGGAGTGGTCCGTCACGGACCTCGAGGGCTTCTGGGCCTCGGTGTGGGAGTACTGCGGCGTCGAGGCGTCGAAACCCTACGAGAGCGTGCTGGGCAGGCGCGAGATGCCGGGGGCCGAGTGGTTCCCCGGGACAGAGCTGAACTACGCCGAGCACGTCCTCAGGCACGCTTCGGAGAGGTCAGATCAACCCGCGATCCTCCACCAGTCGGAGGTGAGATCCCTCGGTGAGGTGAGCTGGGGCGAGCTGCAGGAGAAGACCACGGCACTCGCCGCGGGCCTCAAGGAGATGGGCGTCGGGCGCGGCGACAGGGTCGCCGCGTACATCCCGAACATCCCCGAGGCCGTCATCGGCCTTCTCGCCTGCGCCTCCATAGGCGCGGTCTGGTCGAGCTGCTCGCCCGACTTCGGCGCTGGCAGCGTCGTCGACCGCTTTAAACAGATAGAGCCGAAGGTCCTCCTCGCGGTAGACGGCTACCGCTACGGCGGCAAGGACTACGACAGGACGGAAGTCCTCGCGAGGTTGCAGGAGGAGATCCCGAGCCTATCCGAGACCGTCGTCCTGCCCTACCTCGCAGAAGAGCCCGACACGAGCGCTCTGGAGAACGTCGCGATGTGGGAAGATGTGCTCTCCGAGCACGAGGGCGCGGAGCTCTCCTTCGAGCAGGTGCCCTTCGACCACCCGTTGTGGGTGCTCTACTCCTCGGGCACGACGGGCCTCCCCAAGGCCATCGTGCACAGCCAGGGCGGCATCCTCATGGAGCATCTCAAGAAGGCCGTACTTCACATAGACCTCGGGCCTGAGGACCGCTTTTTCTGGTTCACGACGACGGGCTGGATGATGTGGAACATCGTCGTCGCTGGCCTGCTCACGGGCGCTACGATCCTGCTCTACGACGGCAATCCCGGCTACCCCGACATGAACGTACTCTGGGAGTTCGCGGAAAAGGCGGGCATGACCTGCTTCGGGACGAGCGCGAGCTACATCACGGCGTGCATGAAGTCGGAGATAGAGCCTGGGAAGGACTTCGACCTCGGGCGTCTCAAGTCCATAGGCTCAACGGGTTCGCCCCTGCCGCCGGAAGGCTTCGAGTGGGTCTACGAGCACGTCAAGGACCTGTGGCTCTTCTCGACCAGCGGCGGCACCGACCTGTGCACGGCTTTCGTCGGCGGCGTCCCTCTCCTGCCGGTCCGCGCCGGGGAGCTCCAGGCCCGTTCGCTGGGGGCCAGGGTCGAGGCCTTCGACGAGGAGGGCAATCCGCAGATAGGCGAGGTAGGGGAGCTCGTCATCACAGAGCCCATGCCCTCCATGCCGATCTACTTCTGGAACGACCCTGAAGGGGAGCGCTACAGGGAGAGCTACTTCGACATCTACCCCGGCGTGTGGCGTCACGGGGATTGGATCAAGGTCAAGGAGAACGGCGCCTGCGTCATCTACGGCCGCTCCGACTCGACCATAAACCGCGGTGGTATAAGGATGGGGACCAGCGAGATCTACTCCGCCGTAGAGAAGGTCGAGGAGGTGTCGGACAGCCTCGTCGTCGACGTACCCCGTGGCGGCGGAAGCTCCTTCATGCCGCTCTTCGTCGTTTTGCAAGAGGGGGTCGAGCTCGACGACGACCTGAAGGGCAGGATCAAGGGCAGCATCCGCGAGAACACCTCGCCGAGGCACGTGCCAAACGAGATCTTCGCCGTCCCCGAGATACCCAAGACCCTCAACGGCAAGAAGCTCGAGGTGCCCGTCAAGAAGATCCTCTCTGGCACCCCGCCCGAGGAGGCGGCGAGCAAAGAATCCTTGAGCAACCCCGAATCTCTCGACCACTTCGCGGAGCTGGCACAGAAGATGTAACCTCATGAGCCCGGCACACAGTTGTGCCGGGCTCAGTCTTGAAGTAACGATTGACTCTACCTCGGTCCTCCTATAATCTTGCGCGAAGGGAAGGATCGGGGAAAGGGGAATCGTATAGCCCGGTTTTAGAGAGTGCTACCTACGAGTTCAGCCCGCTGGGTTGTCCTGAAAACGGGTCTTGAGGGGAGGCATGTATGACAGGTTCTAGTGCGCAGGCGGCGGCGCCGAGTCCGTCCACGGTGCGGAAGGTGGCCCTTGCGGCGATGGCCGGTTCTGCGATCGAGTGGTACGACTTCTTTATCTACCTGACGGCGGCGGCGCTGGTCTTCGGCCCTCTGTTCTTCCCCGGCGAGAGTGAGGTAGCAGGGGTACTGGCTTCCTTCAGCACCGCCGCGGTAGGCTTCGTGGCGCGCCCAATAGGAGGCATACTCTTCGGCCACTTCGGGGACAGGCTCGGCCGCAAACCGACCCTCGTCATCGCGCTCCTGACCATGGGCACGGCGACCACGCTCGTCGGGCTGTTGCCGACCTACGCAACCATAGGGGTCGCGGCGCCCATACTGCTCTTCGTGCTGCGCTTTTTGCAGGGTCTCGCCGTCGGCGGGCAATGGGGAGGGGCGGTGCTCCTGGCGACCGAGTACGCCCCCGAAGACAAGCGGGGTCTCTACGGCAGCTTCGCCCAGGCCGGCGTCCCCGTCGGGCTCTTGCTCGGTAACACCATCTTCCTCTTGCTCTCCGCGACCTTTGGGGAGCAGGCTTTCGCGACGTGGGCCTGGCGCATCCCGTTCCTGCTCAGCGTCGTCCTTATCGCCGTAGCGCTCTACATACAGCTGCGCCTCGAGGACACGCCCGTGTTCAGGTACCTCGAAGAGAAGAGGCAGCGTGAGGGAGAGGACACCGAGGCTCGTTCGCCCGTGCTCGAGGTTCTCCGCGACCATCCCAAGCAGGTGCTGCTCGCAGGGGGCGCATTCTTCGTCGTCAACGGTGGTTTCTACGTCCTGATCACCGGTATGCTCGATTACGGTACCAGGACCCTTGGAGTCTCCCAGACCGGCATGCTGACGGCGGTTCTGATCTCCGCGGTCGTTGAGGGTATCGCGATCGTCGTTATGTCGGCCCTCTCCGACCGTTGGGGACGGCGGCCCGTGTTCATGAGCGGGGCGGTGCTACTGGGACTCTGGGCCTTCCCGCTGTTCTGGCTCGTCAATACAGAGTCCGTCCTCCTGATAACCCTGTCTCTGTGTATCGCGCAGTTCTTCCTCGGCATGATGTATGGACCGCAGGCCGCTCTCTTCGCCGAGATGTTCAGCGCGCGGGTACGCTACTCGGGAGCCTCAATAGGCTACCAGGGCGCCTCCGTCTTCGCGGGCGGGCTCGCGCCGATCATCATGGTCTGGCTGCTGGAGAAGACAGATACCTCGCTCTCGGTCTCCATCTACGTGTTCGTCATGTCAGCCATCACCTTTATCTCCGTCTACCTGATCACGGCGACTTATGGGGACGAGATGACAAGGGATCAGGCCCGCGGAACCGAGGAGACCGCAGCACAGACCAGATAGCCTCACGAGCGGTTCCGTTTTTGCACGTGCCCCTCCGATTGGGGGTAGAGGAGGGAAGTTGTACGAGACCGTGCTCTACGAAGAAGATGGCGGGGTGGCGACGGTCTCCCTGAACCGCCCGGAGAAGCTGAACGCCTTCGACGCGAAGCTGCACGAGGA
>CADDZK010000184.1 GCA_902812425.1 Actinomycetota bacterium | reverse complement strand
AACTGTCCCGGCTCTATCTGAAGGTCGAGGCCCTTGAGCGCGGGCACCGCGTCGGCCTCGCCCGTGCGGTAGGTGAACGAGACGTTCTCAAGTTCGATCATCGCGTCAGCGCGCTCTCCGTTAGTAGCGCCGCTCTTCGTCCGAGCGTGTCTCCGTAGCCGTCGTCCTACCGCTGCGGACGAGCGTCACGCCACGCACGACGACGACCGTGACGACTGCGGCCAAGATCGCCTCGGCTATCGCCTGCGGCAATATCGGCCAGACCGCCGCAAGCGGCAGGTACCCGAGCAGTACACCGAGCCCGAGAACCCCTATCGTGTTGGTGAACGACCCGAGGATCCCGGCCGCCGCGGACGCGAGGTCAAGACTCCATCTCTTGAGCCCGACGAACGCGAGCCACGCCACAACGCCGATCAACAACCGCGGCACTATCGCCACGATAGGGTCCTTGAATAGCGGTATCTCCGCGTACAGCCAGGAGTAGATGCCGAAGATGCCGCCAACGATGACGCCGACAACCGGCCCCTCAAGCGCGCTGCCCAGGATCGCGGGCACGTGCATGATCGTCGCGTTCCCAGCCAGGTTCGGTACTGGAATGAACCCAAGCCGCGTCGCCCCGAGGAAGATCGCTATGGCTCCCAGAACTCCCGCTACGACTATCTGCCGAACTCCGAGGCCGAACCCCGAGCCTCGCCTCTCACTCCCAGTACCCGTAGCCATGCCCTCTCTCCTCCTTCGAGTCGTCACGCTATGTGCCGAATCCATATAGTATCTGCGTGTGTACACCTTCTGTCAAACCGCTAGAGTGGCGGGGTGAAGCGTCCGTCTGCTGCGGTCCAGCCGCCGTCGACGAGCATGAAGCCGCCGGTAACGTAGGAGCTCGCTTCGGAGGCTAGGTAGACGACCATCCCGACCATCTCGTGCGGCTTGGCCCAGCGGCCGAGGATGCTCTTGGCGGCGTAGGAGTCGTACCAGTCTGGGGAACCTTTGATCTGGGCCGTAAGGGGTGTCTCGACGATGCCTGGGGCGATGGCGTTGACCCGCACGCCTTGCGGCCCGACTTCTGTGGCGAGGGCCCGCAGCATCTGCACCGTCCCTGCCTTCGTCGCCGCGTAGACGCCCTGTCCCGGTTCGACGACCTGGCCGCGTATGCTGGAGAAGGCGATGATGCTTCCTGAGCCGCGCTCGGCCATGCCGCGTCCGAAGTCCCGGATCAGGCGGAAAGTCCCCTTGAGGTTCAGGTCCACGACCCTGTCGAACTCCTCGTCCGTTATCTCTAGCACGGGCTTCCTGACGTTGATCGAGGGCGTGCTCACGAGGACGTCGGGAACGCCTACGGTCTCGACGGCATTTGTGCACGCTCTCGGGATCGGTCATGTCCAGCTGTAGGGAGTCGGCCCTCTCTATCTCTCTTGCCGTGTTTTCTGCGGCTTCGCCGTTAATGTCGGCGCAGACGACGCGCGCGCCGAAGGCGGCGAGCCCCTGGGCGCTGGCCTCGCCTATACCGCTGCCGGCCCCGACGACGAGCGCCGTCTTGCCTGTAAGGTCGAACATCGAGCGGTAATCAAACATGGGCATCGTCTCCGTAAGCGTAGTAGAGCGCCGTCGCGGCGTAGAGTTTGCAGGTGGTCAGTAGTTCGTCCTCGTCCACCCACTCGTCTGTGTGGTGTGGGATCTCACGCTCTCCGGCCCCGGTCGTGACGATGGGGATGGCGGCCCACGCGTGGAGGAAGGTGCCGTCGGTCGCGCCGGGGACCCCGTTGTAGTGCGGCTCCTCGCCCGTAAGGTGGTTATAGGCCTCAGCCATTGCGCGGACCAGAGGCTCGTCTCTCGGGGTCTCGGTCGGTAGGCGCTCCTCGATCACCTCGAGCGTCGCGTCGAAGTCGGGGTCTTCCGAAGCCAGCCTCGCGAGGATGCCTCTCAGGCATTCGACCAAATCTTCGTGAGACTGGCTCGGCACGGTGCGGATATCGAGGGCTACGTAGGCGCTCGCGGGGATTACGTTGATCTGGGGTTCCCCGCAGTCGGGGCCCATCAGGATAGTCGGCGTCAGGCTCGGATACCCGAGGAACGGGTCCTCGCCGTGGCGCTCGACCTCCTCCCTTTCGAGCTCCTCCACGGCGACGACGAAGCGCGCCGCGCGCGTAACCGGGTTGACGCCGCTCTTCGGCATGGCCCCGTGCGCCATCCTTCCGCGCACCGTAACTTCTACTCGTAGCGCGCCCTTCTGCCTTATACAGAGCTGGTTCTCCTCGGGCTCGCAGATAACGGCGGCGTCCACTCCCTCTGCGTGACCCCGCTCGATGAACGCTTTGATCCCCGTCATCATCCCCTCCTCGTCCGCCGGATGACAGAGTATCAGCCTGCCCGGAAAAGGGATACCGGAATCCCTGATGGCCCTGACGGCCACCACGGCAGCAGCCAGGTTCCCCTTCGTGTCGCATGCCCCACGCCCGTAGATGCGGCCTCTCTCTCTCACCGCCTCGAACGGTGGATGATTCCAGTTCTCCGCACTCCCTTCCGTCACTACGTCGGTGTGCGCCTCGAAGAGGAGGGTCCTCCCGGGTCGGTCGCCCTGCCAAATGGCCCACACGTTCGGGCGACCCGGCGCGACCTCCTCGATGCGCACCCCGAAGCCCGCACTCTCCAGATAATCCGCGACGAAGCTCGCGACGCGCACCTCGTTGCCTTCCGGCTCCTCAGGACGGTAGACGCTCGGGATACGGACGAGTTCTCGTACCAGGCGCACGAGCTCTTCTCTGTCGATACGGTCAAGTACGTCGTCGAGCACCCGCCCGAGCCCGGAATCGTTCCGCGCTTTCGAGGACTCGGACAACGCTCAGTCTCCCGCCGCTCTGTACTCTTCGCCCAGGAGGCCCATTACGACCATATCCACGGGTTCTCCGTAGCGCAATCGGTGGCGGCGGAGCAGTCCCTCGCGCACGAACCCGCATTTTTCGAGACAGCGGATCACAGGTGCATTGTCTTCGTCCGCCATTCCGTTACCATCCAGCACCTTATCGGCCACCATATGAAGGCTCCTATTGAATACATGAGACCGAAAGTCATGTCGGGCTCCGCTGACTCAAGCTGCTGGCAGCGGGCCACTATCAATGCTCGCTCAGGCTGTCACCTCAACGTAAGATGAGGAGGTGCTCGGCTCAGGAACAGGGTAGCCTTCTTCACGCAAGCCCTCAAGATGAAGTTCTATAGCCTCCCGCATGTTATGTTCGACCTCTTCACGAGTCGTTCCGGTCGATACGCAGCCCGGCAAGTCCGGGGAGTAGGCCGAAAAGCCTGTTTCGGTAGGTTCGATAACCATGAGGTACTTCATCTCTCACTCCTTCAACCCTGCCTGCTTGAGGATACTGTTGAGTGTACCAGGAGCCAGTTCATCTCCGGGCTTACCGGGCACGGTAACGAGGCCGGGCTTGTAGGGGTGTTTGTATTGTCGGTGACTACCCTCTGTCCTGGCTAATCGCCAACCATCCTGCTCGATCAACCTGGTGACTTCGCGGACTTTCACATCCTAAACTATCTGCACCTGCTAACCGAACATTTAGTCATCAAGCGTCGAAACTCGAATATATGGTGGTATCTGGTAAGCACAGATAGATACCGCAGACTTCGCGCAGCTCGCGGAAACCTCCCGATACGGCCACGAGGGCATCGTCCTCGCTGGTCGAAAAACCTCTCTACCTTCCGGATGTCGTCATCCTTGATCTCCCAAAGTAACTCTATTGCTTACCCGGTGTCGCTCTCGGGCCCGTAGGCTTCCAGTCGCCTTTTTACTGCGTTCAGGAACTTGAGGGCGGCACCGCCGTCGAGGACGCGGTGGTCGAAGGAGACCTCGAGGTTCATCATGCTACGGATGGCGATGGCGTCGTCTACGACGACGGGACGCTTGACGATCGCCTCCGCCGAGAGGATCGCCGCCTGCGGGTGGTTGATGATCGGGGTGGAGACTACGCTCCCGAGAGCGCCCGGGTTGTTGACGGTGAAGGTGCCGCCAGAGACATCTTCAGTGCCGAGCTGGCGGGCGCGGGCGCGGTGCACGAGGTCCTCGATCTTGCGCGCCAGGCCGAGGATGTTCAGCTCGTCGGCGTCGGGGATGACGGGGACTATGAGGGCGTCTTCGAGGTCGACGGCGATGCCAACGTTTATGCGCTTCCTCAGGATTATGCGGTCCCCGTCCCACACGGAGTTGAGGACGGGGTGCTCCTTGAGGCCCGCGACGACGGCCTTCACGATAAAAGGCAGGTAGGTGAGCTTCACGCCTTCACGCTCCTCGAAGGCGGCTCTCTCCCGCTCGCGCAGCGCGACGAGTCCGCTCACGTCGACCTCGACCATCGTCCACGCGTGCGGCGCCTCGCGTTTGCTCGTGGACATGCGGTTGGCTATGGCGCGCCTGATGCCTGTGAGATCCTCGACGCTGTCGCCCTCGTAGAGGGGTACGCGCTCGGGTTCCCGTTCGGGGGTGGCCTCCGGCTCTGGCGGCGTAGTCTCCTCGCGTTCAGTTCCGCGTTCCTCTATGTAGCCTTCGATGTCTTTCCTGGTTACTCGGCCTCCCGTTCCCGTGCCGGGTATCTCCGCGATCTCGACGCCGTGCTCCTCGGCGAGGCGCCGAACGACGGGCGAGGAGCGCGTGAGGCGAAGGGTCTCGGCGTCTTGGATCTCACCGTGCCCATTACCCCCGCTTTGAGAAGCGCGCGTTTCGGTGGTGTGCTTCTCTTCGCCCGCGACGGGCTGGGCTTCCGTGTCCGAGGCCGGGAACTCTTCGGTAGGGGCTTCGGCCGCGACGTTCTCCCGTGGCGGGGCGTCGGTGACGGGAGAATCGGCTTCACCATCGACGGCGACGAGCGCGATCTCCGTCCCCACGTCCACCGTCGAGCCTTCAGAGACGAGGAACTTCTCTATCGTGCCAGCTACGGGCGAGGGTAGCTCGGCGTTGACCTTGTCCGTATCCACCTCGGCGAGGGGCTCGTCTATAGCGACCTCATCGCCTTCCGATTTGAGCCAGCGGGTTATCGTCCCCTCCGTAACGCTCTCACCAAGTTGCGGCATCGTTACCGGTTTAGCCACGACTTCCTCCTGCTATGGCTTTATTGCCCTGGTGGCGACGTAGGTTGGCATGTGGGCTGCTATCGGGTCGTCGCGGTGGTGGTCCTCGTAGAGGCCCACGATGAGGAATCCGGCCTCCGTCTGGCCGCCGATCTGATCCTCCAGCGTGTGGCTGAACTCCAGCGGCTCTCCCCTCTCGACCTGCCCCCTCAACTCATCCTCGCTCAGGCTCGTCACGGCGGCGTAAGGAAGCTCGTACTTGACCCGCAACTCGCCCGTGGTGTCCGCGAGATCCAGGTCGAAGATGTAGACCGCAGGGTTCAGGAAGCCGGCGAGTAAAGATCCACCCTTGCGCAGCACCCTGAACGCCTCGGCCCACACGGGCCTGACCTCGGGCACGAAAAGGTTGGAGACAGGATGGAAGACGAGATCGAAGCTCCCATCTGCGAACGCCGACAGATCCCTCATGTCACCCTGGACGGTCTTTATGTCGAGGGACTCGCGCTCGGCGACGAGTCTGTCCTGCGCGAGCTGCTTCGGCGAGTTGTCGAGGACCGTGACGTTGGCCCCGGCAGCCACGAAGATAGGGGCCTGTTGCCCGCCGCCTGAGGCGAGACAGAGTACGTCCGCGCCTCGCATCTCGGGGAACCAATCCCGCGGAACGGGCTTCGTCTCGGTCAGCAGGACCGTCCACTCACCCCGACGGGCGGCTTCGATGACGTCGGGACCGACGGGGACGGTCCACTCGTTCCCGCCCTCGACCTGCCTGTCCCATGCCTCCTGGTTGTGTCCTCGAACGTCCATCTAGTAGCGCGCCAGCTCGAGCATCGCCTCCTCTATACTTTCTTCACTGGGCACGAAGTGGTCCATCATCGGCCTGGCGAAAGCAGCAGCGGGTACATCTGGCGCGCCGAGGCGCATCACGGGCCCGTCGAGCCACTCGAAAGCCTCCCGCGCCACGACGGCAGCGATCTCACCCGAGACCGAGCCCGTCAGGTTGGCCTCTGAGATGACGAGCACCTTGCCGGTCTCCTTGGCCGAATCCAGGATGGTCTCCTTGTCCAGCGGATACAGCGTCCTCGGCTCGACGACCTCGGTCTCTATCCCGTGCTCTTCGGAGAGCTTCCGGGCCACCTCGAGGGCCGTATAGAGCATGAGGCCGTAGGCTATGACCGTGATGTCCGTCCCCTCGCGGTGGACGCGGGCCTTCCCTATGGGGACCTCGTGGTCGTCGGGGACCTCCTCTTTTATCAGGCGGTAGGTACGCTTGTGTTCGAAGAAGAGGACGGGGTTCGGGTCGCGGATGGCGCTCTTGATCATGGCCTTCGCGTCGGCCGGATACGTCGGCGCGACGACCTTGAGGCCCGGTGTGTTGCAGAACCAGGCCTCGACGCTCTGGGAGTGGTAGAGGGCGCCGCCGGGCACGGCGCCGTACGGAGCGCGGATGGTTATGGGGCAAGGCCAGGCGCCGTTCGAGCGGTAGTAGAACTTGGCTGCCTCGTTGACGATCTGGTCGAAGGCCGGTGGGATGAAGTCCGCGAACTGTATCTCCGCCACGGGGCGCATCCCGTTCACCGAGAGTCCTATGGCGGAACCGACGATCAGGCTCTCAGCCAGAGGTGTGTCTATGACCCTCGCGGCCCCGAACTCCTCCTGCAACCCCTGCGTCACCCTGAACACGCCGCCGGCCCGGCCCACGTCCTCGCCGAGTACCATGACCGACTCGTCGGCGCGCATCTCCTCGGCGAGCCCCTCGTGGATGGCCTGGAGCAGGTTCTTCGCCGCCATAGTTAACCCTCCGCGTAGACGCCGAGCAGCACGTCCTCGGGGTCCGCGAACGGCGCGTTCTCCGCGTACTCGCTCGCCTCGGCGACCTCCGCCTTTATCTCGGTGTCTACCTCCTCTTTTCGCTCTTCATCCAGCAGATCATGCTCCATCAGGTACTTCTCAAACCGGACGATGGGGTCCTTCTGGCGCCACTCCTCGATCTCCTGGCGCTCGCGGTACCTACGGTCGTCGTCGTCGGAGGAGTGGGCCGTCATGCGGTAGGTCTTGGCCTCGATGAGCGTCGGCCCTTCGCCAGCGCGTGCCCGCTCGAAGGCCTCCCTGGCTACCTCGTAGACGGCGAGGACGTCGTTGCCGTCCACCTCGTGGCCCGGGAAGCCGTAGCCCTCGGCCCGTTTTGCTATGGAGCCTGCGACCTCGAGCTTCGTTGGGGTGGAGATGGCGTAGACGTTGTTCTCGATGAGGAAGACGACGGGCAGGTCGTGGATGCCGGCGAAGTTCATCGCCTCGTGCCAGTCGCCGCCGCTGGTGGAAGCCTCGCCACCGCAGGCGAGCACGACGCCGTCCTCGCCGCGCATCTTGAACGCGAGGGCCGTGCCCGCCGCCTGCGGGAACTGGACCCCGACCGGTGCGGAGGCCGTCACGATGTTCAACTCGCGGCTGCTGTAGTGGCCTGGCATCTGGCGTCCGCCGCTGTTCGGGTCCTCTCTCTTGCCGAGGAGGCTGAGGAACTGGTCACGGGGCGTCTGGCCGAGGAGCAGGGTCATCCCCGAGTCGCGGTAGTAGGGATAGAGGTAGTCGTGGCCCGGACGCATGTTGTAGGCGGCGCCGACCTGGGCTCCCTCCTGACCTTGGCAGGAGATCACGAACGCTGCCTTGCCCTGGCGGTTGAGGATCCAGGACCTCTCGTCCACCCTTCGGGCGAGAAGCATGTAGTAGTGCATCCTGCGTAGGTCGTCCTCATCCAGCCCCAGCGCCTCGTGGCGGGCACTGGTCTCTCGGATAGCCATAGACCTCCTCCTCTGCTAAGGTCCCCACGCGAGGAGCCGAAATCACTCCTCCGTCCTCCAAATTCTAGCAGACAGCAGACGCCCTCCCGACCCCGCAACGCCTCCGGCCTGACAGCGACACCGTACGCATCAAGCCCTCCTCCCA
>CADDZK010000183.1 GCA_902812425.1 Actinomycetota bacterium | reverse complement strand
CCTGGCGAGCCTGAGCACCTCTCGCTCCGGGTTCCCTTCCCTGTAGTGGGAAGCGGCGACAATGCCGCCGAGGTCTTCGATCCGCCGCACCCGCTCCTCCAGAAGCCTGAGACCGCGTATCTTTCTCCGGTCGAGCATGGCCTCGTTGCGCTCCCTCAAAGAACCCCGCGGATAGGGAAGGTCGAAGACCGTGAGTACGACGTGAACGACGTGTAGCTCCGAGCCGGTGCCGCCCGAGACCTCGACCGCAGCGTCTTCCGCCAGGATCGCCTCGTTTGACCCATCTGTAGCCAGCAGTATCCTCGTAGGGAACAAGCCGCCGCTCCTCGCCAGGCACGACTTTTATATGCAAATTGCACTTAAATGCTATCCCCTGGTCAGGGTCTTTCAAGCGTGGTTTGTGAACCCTGCCACCCGGAAATTCACCCCGAATTCACCCCTGGCTCATCGCGAATTCATCGCCCGATGTCTTACTTGGCTACGAGATCAACAGAGATTTGAAGGAGGCTCTAGTTGGCTAACGGACTTCCCTTGAGGGTATCGCAGCAGATCCAGGGCAATGTGCTCTCTGCCTTCAACAAGGACAACATGTCGTTCCTGCTGGTGAACTTCAACGAGTCAGCACCGGCGCGGCGTTGGCTCGGTGAGGTGGAGCCGTTGGTGGCGACGACCAAACAGGTCGAGGACTTCAACGAGGCGTTCAGCGCGGCCAAGAAGGAGCGCGGGGGAGACGACCCTCCGATGAAGGCGGTCTGGGTGAACGTGGGCCTGACCATCGACGGACTACGCACCCTGTCTACCGACTCCCAACGCCTGAGCGAGGGCTTGCGCAACCCCCCTGGAGGACACCAGTCGGGTTTCGAGGCCTTCAGGGGCAAGCCCAGGGACGCCGACCGCGCACAGCGTCTCGGAGACGTGGGCAGGAGCGCCCCCGAGCACTGGCTCTTTGGAGGGCCGGATCAGACGGACGTTGACGCGGTCGTGACCGTCGCTGCCGACGATCCGGAAGAGCTCGAGATGAAGATCGACGAGATCCAACGGATCTCTGCCCGCCACCGCGTGGTGACGGTCCTCCGGCTGAGAGGAGAGACTCTCCCCGGAGCGAGGGAGGGACACGAGCACTTCGGCTTCAAGGACGGTATCTCGCAGCCGGGGGTCAGGCAGTTCCACGAGCCTGACCCCAGCAACCCCGACGAGCGCAAAGGCCACCCCGGAACAGAGATGATCGAACCCGGCGAGTTCGTCCTTGGCTACCCCGACGAGCACGGCAGGGACCCAGACGCCGTGCCGGGCTGGATGAAGGATGGGTCGTTCCAGGTGCTCAGGCGTCTCGCCCAGGACGTGCCGGGCTGGTGGGCCCAGATGCGCCAGGCCACAGCTCATAATGTCAAGGGCGGGGAGGACCGCCTGGCGGCGAAGGCCGTCGGGCGCTGGCGCAGCGGCACCCCGCTGGCAGCGGCACCCAACACGGACAACCCCACGGCCCAGGCAGGGAGCGATGACAACGACTTCGACTACAAAGACGACCCGCAGGGGCTGAAGACGCCACGCTTCGCCCACATCCGCAAGACCTACCCGCGCGACGACAAATTCCAGGACGATCAGCACCGCATCATGCTCCGCGGTATACCGTTTGGCAGGCAGTTCGACCCTGCCCTGGGACGTGGTCACGGTCAGGACGCCGAGCGCGGACTTCTCTTCAACGCCCACTGCGCCGACATCTTTGAACAGTTCGAGTTCATCCAGGAGAGATGGGCCAACGACGTCAACTTCCAGCAGCCGAACGACGGCCCGGACCCGGTCATCGGTACGAGCGGCGAGGCCACGCTCCACATGAAGGACTCCACGGAACAACTGGACTTCAAGCGCTTCGTCCACACCACAGGCGCCCTGTACGCGTTCGCCCCTGCGAAGAGGACGCTGCAAGGGCTGGCCTCTGGAGACTTGTAGCCATTGCCCCAGAGGGTGAGCTTCACGCTCCCGACTACGTCATGGTCGACCTTGGAGAGTCACGTCGACGTGACGTACAGGCCGCGAGCGCTACGCCCCGACGGCGGCCGGCTCGGGCAGAGGGAAGAGGGACAGGAAACGCTCTACCATCCTGATGTCGCCCTCGATCCTGACATCCCCCGAGCGCAGCGCCTCGTCGAGATCGCGGCCCTCGTAGACCAGCGAGACCAGCGTCCCTGTGTCGGTCTCGATGATCGCGTCGGGCCTGTCGGCGACGCCGCGTTCGATCTCGAAGCGGCCTTCCTCGACGTCGGCACGGAAGCTCTCCTCGCCGAGCCTGAGCTCGTAGCTGGCCTCGAGTCCCTCGGCCCGTTGCGGGTCGAACATCGTTCGGAAAGAGAGGATGAGCGAATCGACGCTCAACTCGGCGTCGCGAGGCTTCGAAGGTGAGCGGACACCCCAGCGCCCGAGAGAGATGATGACCGGTTCGAGATCCCTCCCCCATCCGGTCAGCTCGTAGACCCAGGAGGCCGCCGGCGGCGGAAGCTTCCGCCGACGCAAGATCCCGGCCCCTTCGAGCTCGCGTAGACGCTGCGAGAGCACGTTGGGGCTCGCCCCCGGCAGCCCCGCCCGTAGATCCGTAAAGCGCTTGGGCCCGAGCAAGAGCTCGCGTACCACCAACAGCGCCCAGCGCTCGCCTACCAGGTCCAGGGCATGCGCCGCCGCACACCCATCATCGTATGAGCGCATGGTACCCATGCCCAATATTTTATCATCGGGAGTCCTGATCCGAGCCCATTCGTTCGTTTTCTGAAATTCACCAGTTAATTTTTAGGACTATTGTCGTATCCTTAGATAGGTCACGGTTCGATCGAGAACACGGATCATGCGAATGGGCGCGGGAGGAAGTAAAGCCACTCTCCCGCCTCTACCGGGCCGTCGCTTCTGGTACGCCGTGCTCGGCCCTCTGGCCCGCCGGATGCCAGTGATCCTCATGCGGACACCCCCGAACAATACTCGGTAGTTTTTCGAAATTTAACGGTTGTTTTTTAGGACTATACCCGTATGCTTCGGGTAGACGTTCGGTACTTCGAAATACGGAGGCTGGATGCTGGCACGCAAGGTCGAAACGGGGGTTTCATCTATGGCTGACGGGAAACGTTGGATCTCTCTCTACGTGCTCTGTGTAGGGATGCTCATGATCGTTCTCGACGCCACGGTGGTCAACGTCGCGCTTCCGGCTATTCAGAGGGACCTTGGGTTCTCACAGTCGAGCCTCGCGTGGGTCGTCAACGCGTACCTGATCGCCTTCGGCGGCCTGCTGCTTCTCGCCGGGCGGCTCGGGGACCTCATCTCCCGCAGGGGGATGTTCCTGGCCGGGCTAGGGGTGTTCACGGCGGCCTCGCTTCTTTGCGGTGTTGCGCAGAGCCGGGAGATGCTCGTCGCGGCGCGCTTCGTTCAGGGCGCGGGCGGCGCGATGACCTCGGCGGTAATCCTGGGCATGATCGTCACCATGTTTCCCGGTCCGCGCGAGCAGGCGAAGGCCATCGGCGTCTTCAGCTTCGTCGCCTCGGCCGGTGGCTCTGTCGGGCTCATCGCAGGGGGCGTGCTCACCCAGATCATAAGCTGGCACTGGATCTTCTTCATCAATGTACCTATCGGCCTTGTGACGGCCTTGCTCGCCTTGCGGTTGCTCGAAAAGGACAGGGGTATCGGCCTCGGGCGCGGGGCTGACGTGCCTGGCGCGGTCCTCGTCACAGGCTCGCTCATGCTCGGTGTCTACACTATAGTCGAGCCCGCCGCCAGGCTCGGATGGGGCGCTGGACGGACGCTGGAGCTCGGCGCTGCCGCGTTTGGATTGCTGGTCGCTTTCCTCGTGCGCGAGGCGATGGCGAAGAACCCGCTTATACCGCTGCGGATCTTCCGTTCCCGGAACGTCTCGGGGTCGAACTTAATTCAGGCCCTCACGGTGGCGGGGATGTTCGGGTTGTTCTTCCTCGGCGCACTATATTTGCAGCGGGTGCTCGGATACGACGCGCTCAAGACCGGCCTCGCCTTCCTGCCGACCACCATCGTCATGGGAATCCTGTCGGTTCGCTACTCGGAGCGGCTCGTCATGCGCTTCGGCCCGAGGACGACGCTACTTCCCGGCCTCGTGTTCATAGGAGTGGGGCTCGCCCTGTTCATCCGCGTCCCCGTCGAAGGCAACTACTGGATCGACGTCCTGCCGTCGATGATCCTGGTCGGCACGGGCGTCGGCACGGCTTTCCCCGCGCTCGCCGCGCTGGCGATGTCTGGCGCGACGCCGAGTGACGCCGGTCTCGCCTCCGGGCTCGTCAACACGACGGTCCAGGTCGGCGCTGCCGTCGGACTCGCCGTGCTCGCCACCATGTCGGCGACGCGCAGCGAGGGTCTTATCGGGAACGGCGAGTCCACCGCGGCGGCGCTCACGGGTGGCTACCATCTGGCGTTCCTGATCGGGGCCGTCCTCGTCGCCGTCGCGATCGCCGTCGCCGTGACGGTGCTCGAGCCCGAGCCCCGGGCTGATGTGGACACCGCCGACTGCGAAGCGGCATAAGGGTCCGGCGGAAGGGAGGGTGAGGATGTTGCTCGAAGACAAGAACGCTGTGATCTACGGTGCGGGAGGGTCGATCGGCGGCGCTGTCGCAAGAACCTTCGCCCGGGAAGGGGCTAGGGTATTCCTCGCCGGCCGTACCCGAGCCTCTCTCGATACGGTTGCGGACGATATCGAGGCCGCCGGCGGTCATGCCGAAGTGACGGTGCTCGACGCCCTCGACGGGCGGGCCGTCGACGAGCACGTTGGTGAGATCGTGGAGCGGGCAGGGAGCATCGACGTCTCCTTCAACGCGATCTCGATAAGGGACGTACAGCTGATCCCGCTCGTCGAGATGTCCTCAGAGGATTTCATGCTCCCGATCTCGACCGGCGCGACGACGCATTTCCTTACAGCCACCTCGGCGGCGCGGCACATGGCCACTCAGGGCTCGGGTGTGATCCTCACCCTTTCTTCATCGGCCGTCCGCGCGTACGTCCCCGGCGTTTATGTGGGGGATTCGGGATCGCAGGGACGGCCATCGAGGCGCTCACCAAACAACTCGCGGCGGAACTGGGTCCGCAGGGAATTCGTGCCGTCTGCCTGCGCCCCGAAGGGATCCCCGAGAGCTGGGAGGGAGTCTCGACCGGGGACTGGTCGGCCTCGACCGAGGAGATAGAGGCGCAGATGAAGGCCCGCTCCGTGCTCGGGCGGGTGACGACGCTCGCCGACGTGGGCAACGCGGCGGCGTTCTTTGCCTCGGACCTGGCGGGTGCGACCACGGGAACGGTCGTCAACCTGACCAGCGGCACGGTCGTGGACTAGAAGAGATGGTGATGGGAATAAACTATCTGGCTGTAGTAGCGGCGGTTATCGTGGCGTTCGTAGCCAGCACGCTATGGTACACGGTGTTCGGCGCGGAGCGAGAGAGGCTGTTAGGAACGCAAAGAGACGCCTCGGAGAGGCCACCCGTCTGGATGATGCTCGTAGAGCTCCTTCGTAGCTTCGTTCTCGCATATGTGCTCGCCGTTCTGTTCGGCCTCGCTGGCACCGCTGGGTTTTTCGGGGTGGTGGGTCTCGGGTTACTGATGTGGTCGGATTTCCCGTCGTGCTTCTCGCGGGTTCCGTTTTATGGGACAGAGTGCCATTCAAGCTTGCCGCCATCCATTCCGGTGACTGGCTCGTGAAGCTACTTCTCGTGTCCATCGTAGTCGGGTTGTGGCGTTAGTCTCACTGGACTTCGCGACCAACTCTCGGGAAAGGAAGCGATCGTGAACGACCTCCAGCAACAGATCCAGGAAGCGATCGACGGGCTCGTCGGATCGGGAGCCGAGCGGGGCCTGCAGGTCGCCGTGTACCAGAACGGCGAGCCCGTAGTCGACGCCGTCGCCGGCGTCGCAGACCACGAAACCGGGCGTCCTGTCGCGCCTGAGACGCCCTTTTACTGCTACTCGGTCGGAAAGGGCGCGACCTCGACCGTGGCGCACGTGCTCGTCGAGCGAGGCTTGTTCGGGTACGACACCCCTGTCGTGGAATTGTGGCCCGAGTTCGGCGCCAACGGCAAAGAGACCGCGACCGTGCGCCACGTCCTGACGCACACGGTCGGCGTGCCCGGAATACCGCCCGATACCACACCCGAAGACCTGTGTGACTGGCAGAAGATGTGTGAAGCTATCGCCGACGCCGAGCCCTGGTGGGAACCTGGCACGAAGATCGCCTATCACGCCTATCCGTTCGGCTACATAGTCGGGGAGATCGTTCGTCGGGCTACGGGCAAGCCCATCTCGCAGGTGCTTCGTGAGGAGGTGGCCGCTCCGCTCGGCATCGCCGATGAGATCTACTTCGGAGTCCCTGAGTCCGAGCTGGGCAGGCTGGCCAGGCTGGAGGACGCGGAAGGCAGCGCGGAATATCTCGCCTCGCTCCCTGATGACGCGCCGTTCTTCAAGCTGGGACCGCGGCAGGTAACCCCGACGGCCGAGTTCGGCAACCGTGCCGACATCCTGATGGCTGACATCCCCGCCGGCGGCAAGATGTCCGCGCGTGCGGTGGCGCGGATGTACGCCGCGCTGCTGGGCGAGGTCGACGGCGTCAGGCTCGTCTCGGAAGAACGGTTGCGCGAGATATTCGTCGGGGCGTTCACCGGGGTAGATCAGATCATGGGCTTCCCGACGACCTGGGCGCTCGGTTACTCGCTCGGTCGTATCGGGGCGGACCCGCAAGAGAGTCAGAGCGTGTTCGGGATCGGAGGCGTCGGCGGGAGCTTCGCGTGCGCCGACACTGCGACGGGCGTCGCGTGGGCCCTGACCAAGAACAGGCTCACCCCAGACTTCGGCGCTGCCGAGAAAATCTCCGGGATCGTCGCTAAAGCCGCCGCATGAGATCAGGGGAAGGAGGATCAGGGTGAGGAAACTCGTCGCGGTGGAGCTGGTGTCGCTGGACGGCGTCATGGAATCACCGGAAGAGTGGGCTTTCTCCTACTCAGACGATGAGATGAACGAGGCGAACGCGGCGGGAATGGCCGCCTCTGACGCGTTGCTATTCGGACGAAGGACGTACGAAGGGATGGCCGCCTTCTGGCCGAACCAACCCGGTGGCACGCCGATGGTGGACTACATAAACAGCGTGCGGAAGTTCGTCGTCTCGACGACATTGGAGGAGAACCTGGCGTGGAACAACTCACGTTTGATCGGGGGTAGCGAAAGAGGCGTCGCCCGAGAGATCGCCGGGCTGAAGCGACAACCGGGCAAGGAGATCACGGCCCTCGGTAGCGGTGTCCTCGTACGGTCGCTGCTGCGCAAGGGGCTACTCGATGAACTGAGGCTCATGGTCCACCCCGTCGTCCTCGGGAGCGGGAAGCGTCTCTTCGATGACGACGGAGAGCGGAAGACATTCGAGCTCGTGGACGCGACCGCGTTCGGCTCGGGTGTCGTGTCCCTCATCTACCGGCCTTCCGCGGGACAGGGGTCTTGAAAGACAGCAGCGAAGGAGCGCGCATGGACTGGAAGATAGAGGTCGTGACGATCCCGGTATCCGACATAGGTCGGGCCATCGAGTTCTACGCCGATAAGGTCGGCTTCGCATTGGACATCGACTTCAGGGTCGACGACGAGTTGCGTCTCGTCCAGCTGACCCCTCCCGGGTCTGCGTGTTCGATCCACCTCGGAACGAGCACCGTGGACATGGCGCCGGGTTCCATCGACGGCGTTTTCCTGGTCGTCCCCGACGTGCGCGCCGCCCGCGCCGAGTTGGCCGGCCGGGGCGTGGATGTCGGCGAGATACAGGTCTTCGACGCCGGTTCGTACCGCACGGCCAGGGAGGGGGAGGACCTCGACAACGTCGGGTGCGTCTTCTTCAGAGACCCCGACGGCAACCGCTGGTGCGTGCAGCAGATACCACCCCGCGACTAGAAAGGAGAATGAAGGTGGGGAAAGTAGCGACGGGGCTCTCGATGTCGCTGGACGGCTTTATCGCCGGGCCGAACGACGCTCCCAAGCATCCGCTCGGCGAAGGCGGTGAGCGCCTCTTCAACTGC